>JAATGJ010000060.1 GCA_015654695.1 Chitinophagales bacterium
TCGCACTACGGAGAAGAAAAGAAATTTACTACATTGTTTTCAGATTGCTTCGGTCTGTCCTCAGCATTCTTTATGATTCAGCACTCACCTGGCAGCCCTCGCAAAGACGGAGACTCCGATACTTTGATGGTTTCCCGTAACGCCGGAGTCTCCGTCTTTGCGAGCCTTGCTGAAATGATTTTTGAAATGTACTATTTGTTGCCAGCAAGCCGAAGCAATCTTACAATTCGATGCCGGGTGCCTTCTCTCCTCAAAGGCAATGTCTCCACCGGCAGCATCTGCGGGCAAACGGGATGCCCTACCGAAGTTGATTATTTCCTATACTTTATGGGTCATTTCCTTTGTCCGTTCCTGACAGCTTATTGTCCTGTATCTTTTCTTTATCCGCAGCACTTTTGTGGTTCAATTATTCAAACAGTTAACTTTGAACAGGCATAAAGATGACTCCAATTACAGTTTAAAATAAAACGTATAACCTCGCGTATGGAAGAAAATATAGCGATCCTAATGGCCGATCTGTCAGGATATACCGCTCTTACTGAAACACATGGTTCTCTGAAAGCGGCTGACCTAATTGATAAATACCTGGCTATCGTGAAAAATTGCCTGGTCGGTGATAGCAGGCTACACGAACGGACAGGCGATGAAGTAATGATCGTTTCTACATCCCCGGATTATTTATTGGCTACTTCACTGATGATCATGAAAGAGACTTCAGGAGAAGAGAATTTTCTGCAGGTGCATGGCGGCCTTCATCTTGGAAAAACGTTAAAAAGAAACAACAGTTATTTTGGATCTGCCATCAACCTGGCATCCCGGATCGCGGCGAAAGCAAACCCGGGTACTTTTTTATGCTCTGAAGAATTTGTAACCTCTCTTTCGGGTGGATTATCAGCCGGGCTTACACCCGCGGGAAAGCATAGCTTTAAAAATATAAGTGAAAAAAAGGAAATGTTTGAGATAAGGAATGAAAATAAAAACTCTTTTTTCATTGATCCCGTTTGCAGGATGCTGGTATTGGATACAAGCAAAGCAACTCAACATCCGGGGGCAGATGATATTTTCTTTTGTTCACCCGCTTGCCTGGATATTTATACAAGAAATGAACCGGGTAATTCAGCAATTCACTGATCCGCCATTCTCTGTTATGCTTTAAACTTAATAATATCATGTCACAAGAAATATTGTTTGTAAAAAATATGGTTTGCCATCGTTGTGTGCTGGCTGTTGAAGACATCTTAAACAACGCAGCCATATCCTTCCAGAAAGTGGTCGCTGGTGAGATACACCTGGGAGAAAAAATATCTAACGAGAAAAATGGTTTATTAAGCTCCCGTCTCGCTGCTATCGGGCTTGAACTGATTGATAACCGGATGAGCGGGCTGATTGAGAAAATAAAACAGCTCGTAATTAAAAAAGCAAGGAATGAAGTGGAGGAAAAAGAAAGAAAAACAAAGCTTTCCGTTTACCTTTCGCAACAACTGCATCATGAATATACTTACCTGAGCAGTTTCTTTTCCTTAGTGGAAGGGCGCACCATTGAGAATTATTTTATTGAACAACGGATCGAAAAAGTAAAAGAGATGCTTGTTTATAACGAAATGACATTATCCCAGATCTCTTTTGATATGGAATACAGCAGCGTGGCACACCTGTCCAACCAGTTTAAAAAAATTACAGGCCTCACTCCTTCTCATTTCAGAAAAGTAGGTTCCATGAAGCGAAAAATGATTGATCATGTCTGATAGGCCTGGCAGGGCCGGAATTCCTAAAAGCATCCTTCTTTTTATCTCTTTTACAATATAGCAGGTAACAGCCAGGCATAGTTTGTTATGCCTTTTGTATTTCGTTTTTGCGATACCTGCTTCATCCCAAAATTCTGTAAAGCTTCCCCAAAGTAATGTAACAACACCCCCCTGCTCTCATACTATTTTTGATCTATTAAATCATTCAAACAAAATTTATGAAATCAAAAATTAAATTGAGTCAAACAACTCCGGCAGGCAAACAGAAATGCGATAACCCCAATTGTAACTGCGAAAATTGTAACTGCGGCAGCAATTGCACCTGCAAAAATTGCGGGAAATAATTGTTCTAATTATATCCGTTCTGTAAGCCACTCATGGATGGGTGGCTTTTACATTTTATTAAAAAACTAAAATGATGATGATTGTCCGTTTCTGACCGCCTGCTGTCCTTTCGGGCTTTAAAAGGCAGTCTATTTTTACATCATCAAATAACAATTAAATAAAAACCAATGAAAAAAATCGTGTTCACATTCCAGGTATTCGGGACGATTTCCCTGTTTCTCCTATACGTGGCTCTTGAAATGAATCATGGAACAGGAAACCTACCGGTAAATAAGAACCACCCTGTGGTTAAAGAAAAGACAGAAGAAACCATCATCCGGGCATCTCTGAATGCTGAAGCTCAAAGTGAAATTTCTCTTCCCGGTAAACTATTTACGGGTTCAGGAAGTCCAGTTTGTACGAATGGAATAATAAAAGTTTTTACGCAAGCAGCATGCAAAGCATATTAATAAACAAATAATACAAATACTACAATGAAACCAATTCTCTTATTTCTCGTCCTTGTTTTTTCAGTAGCCACCAATGCACAGGTTACCAAAGTTTCTTTACAGGCAAGTGGTTTAACCTGCAGTATGTGCAGTAACTCTATAAATAAAGCATTAAAAACACTTGATTTTGTTCTCCGGGTAGATGCAGACATTAAGACCTATACTTTTGAAATATTTTTTAAACCTAACAGCAGCGTTGATTTTGATATGATAAAGAACAAAGTTGAAAATGCAGGCTTTGCTGTTGCCGGTTTTGTCGCCACTATCGTTTTCAACAATGTCCGGGTAGTGAATAATCAACCTGTAACAATAGAGGATAAGACATTTCTTTTTGTAAATACGAAAGACCAGATATTGAATGGCATTAAAAAAGTCAAACTATTGGGCAAGGGTTTTATTTCCCAAAAGGAATACAAAAGAAATGCTTTTCCCGTTTCATCACCACGTACGTATTATGCAACCATATAATTACCCGGTCGTAAAAATTTACAACAATGAAGCAGCAATTTTTTATCGCCGTGGTTTTTCTTTCATTATCCTCCAGGGCACAGGAATTATACTCAGTAACCGAACCGGCCAGTAACAGGGCCGCAGGAAGTATTGGCTTCAGATTTGATAATTTGATTATGAATGAGATCAATTCCTCAAAAACAAATTATCACCTTATCCCGGAAATAATGATGGGTGTGTCGAAGAAACTAATGATACAGGGAAGCGTCTTTTTCAGTAACAGGAACAAAAAATTTGCCGGGGAAGGAGGTGGTCTTTATGCCAAGTACCGGTTTTTGAGTAACGATGCTGTGCAAAAACATTTCCGTATGGCTGCTTTTGGAAGAATAAGCCGTAATAACAGCGATATTCACCAGGAAGAAATTAATATGTATGGCCATAACACCGGCTTCGAAGCCGGCATAGTGGCTACTCAATTGTTACATAAGGTTGCTTTGTCTTCCTCGGTATCAATAGCCAGGGCCATGGACAACGGCAATAACAATAAGTTTTCCTATGGATCAAAAAACAGTAAAGCGATCAACTATACTTTTTCGATTGGTAAATTAATGTTGCCAAATGAGTATAAAAGCTACAAGCAAACAAATATTAACCTCATGTCAGAATTTTTAATCCAGGTAAATCCAGGTTCCGGAAAATATTACGCTGATATAGCACCTTCTGTGCAAATGATATTTAATAGCCAGGGGAGAATAGATATAGGTTATAGAAATGAGTTAAGCAGTACCTTATTAAGAACCGCGCCAAACGGTTTTTTTATCCGGGTAGAATATAACCTCTTTAATGTCTTTTGAATTACACGTTATACAACCTTCCCGTTTTATTCCGCAATTAAAAAGTTTGATCCCTGTCTGAATAGTAAATAGGATTGTCCGTTCCTGACATCTTGTTGTCTAAAACAATTTTTATAACAGCATCATCTTTGTGCTATCAAAAATTAAAATACTAATCATGAAAATAGTAAAGACGTCCCTTCCAGTAACCAGCTTCTTTTTGTTAGCTGTGTTATTCTTACATGCCTGCAGGCCTGTACGCAATCTCAAAAATCCTCCCGTTGCCTGGCGGGGCGGTAATTATTTCAAATCCCAAATGCCTGGCTATAGTATGGCAAAGAAAAATGTGTTCATCATCGCCGATGCTAAAATGACTGTACTATTTGATATGCTGGCTCCATTCTACTTATTCAACTCAACTAAAAAAGCCAATGTATATATAATTGCAAAAGATAAGACACCCATTTTGATAAAGAGAGACCTCTTTGTAAGACCGCAATTAACTTTTGAAGAAGCAGATTCGCTGAAATTACAGGCTGATGTCATTGTAATACCTGCTTTATCAAAAAGAGATGAACACCAGGATACCGTTATTGTAAGTTGGATAAAATCTCATTTTTCAGGGCACACCAAAATGCTGGCGATATGTGATGGTGCTTCAACTGCCGCTGCTACCGGGTTGTATGATGGAAAGCCATTGACCTGCCATGCATCTGATTATGCCGGTCTAAAAGCACACTTCAGTAAACCAGGCTGGGTAAATGATGTGACGGTTACAAAAAGCGGCAATTTGTTCAGTACTGCAGGTGTGTCGAATGCTGTAGAAGGCAGCCTGACGGTTATTAATGAATTATTTGACAGAGAAACCATGCAAAAAGTATTGACAAACATTTCTTACCCGGGTGCTGAAATTAAAACAATCCATAAAAGCATTGCCATAAATGGTAAGAATAAATTCAGCGCCACCAAAAAAATAATTTTTAGAAAGAATAAAAAGATCGGCCTGCTGATTGAAAATGGGGTTAATGAATTTGATATGGCAACCATTATAGAAACTTATAGCCGAACGTTCCCGGCTTCTTTCACCGCCTTTAATTTGAACAGCTCAACTATCATGACCCAATACGGTTTAACACTGATCAGTACAGGTGATACTACAATTAAACGGTTCAATGAGCTGCATGTGCTGATGCCCGTATCACTTTCAAAAGAAGAAGAGCGTTTTAAAAACGCCAAAATCATCAGGTACGACAACCTGCAAAAGCAATACCTGCTTACTATTTGCCTGGACAGGATAGCTGAACAATATGGCCACCAGTTTGAACATTTTGTAAAAATTTCGTTGGATTATAACTGACATTCTCATCCGGAAAAGGATTGCCGTTATAATGGATAACCGGATAGTATAAAATTAAAAACCAGATTTTAAAAAAACATTGTGAAAAAAGTTCACGTAACCATTCTATTGATTTTATTTTCGTTCTTTTCCTTTGGATTTATTCCTGCCAGTCAAGTTTCTCCCAATGATATAATCGGGATGTATTGGTCGCCTAAAAAAGATGCAAAGATTGAAATCTATTTAAAAGGTCGCCAATACTTTGGAAAATTTGTATGGGTAGCAACACCCCGGAAGGATATTGAAAATCCGGCAAAAGCTTTGCAAAGCAGGGACATCCTTGGTTTGGAATTACTAACCAGGTTTTCCTATGATGATGGAATGTATAGTGGCGGAGAAATCTATGATCCAGAGACCGGTAAAACATACTCATGCAAAATGAGCCCCGAAGGCAATAAACTTAAAGTGAGGGGATATGTTGGCATCTCACTGTTTGGACGTACTGAATACTTCGAACGTATAAACTAAATGCATTAACATTCTTAATTAACAAACTATGACTTCAATAATTATAGGAATTTCTTCAGGGTTTTTAACAATACTATTGTTTGGTGTAGTGAAGCACCTTGACAAAAAAATAGTTTATGGGTTGATACTTACAGGGATCGGGTTCCTCTATGTTGGATTTGGCTGGACAGATTTGCAGGCCTTAGTCGTAAATTCAATCCAGGCTATTCTATTCCTGCTACTTGCATATATTGGAATCAAAAAAAGTTTAAACATCCTGGCTTTAGGCTATTTCCTGCATGGATGCTGGGATATAACTTACCATTTTATTAATGACCCCGGATTAATTCCGCCACATTACGATTTGTTTTGCTTATCTATTGATTTCACTATTGGTGCGTACCTATTGGTTTTAAATAACCGCCTCACATTCAAAAAATAATTATGTTGGTTGTCTGTAACTGACACCATATTGTCCGTCTGGGCATTTACACTTCTGCTTACCTTTATTTAATTAATTTAATATATTCAAAATATGCAAAAGTTCGCTTTTATTATCCCACCCACTGTTGAGTTACTTGACCTTGCCGGGCCTGTACAGGTTTTTACGGAAGCGAAATTTTATGGGTTTGACGCTGATATTGAATTTTATTCTTACCAGGATGAGCCGGCATCTACTTCCGGGCTTGGATTTGGAAAACTTAAAAAATTTAAAGACGCAAAATTAAAAGAAGGTGATTTTGTTTTTATACCGGGTATGGATTTTGAATATGTCAGAAGTATAGCCTTCAGGACAGAAAGAGAATTTTTCAAGTGGTTAAAGGAATGTGCAGATAAAAAAGTCACGGTTTGCTCTATTTGTAACGGCGCTTTTGCTTTGGGCGAGGCCGGTCTTTTAAAGGACACGGAATGCACCACGCATTGGAGAAGAGTACAGGAATTGCAACAGCGGTTTCCGCAGGCAAAAGTTGTAGCTGATGTTTTATTTATAAAAAGCAATAACGTTTATACCAGCGCGGGTATCAGTGCCGGGATTGACCTGGCGCTGGGAATTCTTGAAGATTTAAAAGGCCCGCTTTTTACACATAAGGTAGCACGGGGGCTTGTGGTTTATCACCGGAGAAACCATAATCACACGCAACAGAGTATTTACCTCGATTACAGGAATCATGTCAATCCAAAGATTCATGAAGTGCAGGACTATCTTATTGATCATCTTTCCGCCGAAAACACGATAGAGGATTTAGCCTCATTGGTGGCCATGAGTCCAAGAAACCTTAGCCGGGTGTTTAAAGAAAAAACGGGATCTACCATCCTCGAATATCTTACACTTTTACGAATTGAATATGCCAGCACCATGCTTAATAACCCGGAATACACGATTGAATATATTGCTTCACAATGCGGATTTAAGACCGCGAGGCAACTCCAAAGAATTTTGAAAAAGTAAAATATGCCAGTTACATTGCTATTGTATTTTTTTCCGCGTTCTCACTCCCGTAAAAAACAATAATCATAGTTATCATTTCTGTTCTGCTTTATTCAATCTTTTTTCGCTTAGCTTTTCTCACCTGCCCACCCGGGCAATTCATTAATTGCATGTAACTGCCCCTCCCTTTTCTCCCAGCCAAAACTATAGTTACCGTTAGTGATCACTAAAAAATGAGCCGGCACACTGATATTGTACCGCAATGCCTGCTGCAGCGTTTCATTATTGAGTGTTACTGTCTCCGCCTTGCATTCTACAATCATCCAGGGTTGATGATTGTTATTGTACACCAGTATATCAAAACGTTTTTTCAGTTCACCCAGCCATATCTCTTTTTCCAATGCGATCAATGAAGCCGGATAATTCATTACCTGCACCAGGTACTGAACAAAATTCTGCCGCACCCATTCTTCCGGTGTCAGCAGCAGCCATTTTTTTCGCAACAGGTCAAAGACATATTCCTTACCTGTTTCCATCTTTGTCCGGAATGAAGGCTCCGGGAACCGTATGTTTATCATCAGTCCAAAAATAAAGTTTTAAATTAGCAGAATTTAATTAGTTGAACCATGAAGACAAAAGAAGAAATAGTACTCAACTGGCTTCCCCGCTATACCGGCGAAAAACTGGAGAATTTTGGCAAATACCTTTTGCTCACCAATTTCAGCAATTATGTTAACATGTTTGCCGAATGGAACAACGTAAAGGTGGTTGGCGAAGGCAAGCCCATGCAATGCGCCACAGCAGATGATATCACCATCATCAACTTTGGTATGGGCAGCCCCACTGCTGCGACTGTGATGGACCTGCTAACTGCTATCGAACCCAAAGCTGCTTTGTTTCTTGGTAAATGCGGCGGATTAAAAAGACGCAATAAGATAGGCGACCTGATATTACCTATCGCCGCCATCAGGGGAGAGGGTACATCCAATGATTATTTTCCGCCTGAAGTGCCTGCATTACCGGCTTTCGCTTTGCAAAAAGCTGTATCCACTACCATCCGGGATCATGGGGTTGACTACTGGACAGGCACGGTATATACCACCAATCGCCGCGTATGGGAACATGATGAGGTCTTTAAAGAGTATTTGCAAAGAGTCAGGGCCTATGCCATTGATATGGAAACCGCTACTATTTTCACGGTCGGTTTTTATAACAGGATCCCAACCGGCGCATTGCTATTGGTAAGCGATCAGCCCATGATACCCGAAGGTGTAAAAACAGAAGAAAGTGATAAAGCCGTTACCGCTTCGTTTGTCGAAACACATTTGAAGATCGGCATTGATTCATTGAAACAACTGATCAACGATGGAATGACGGTGAGGCATTTGAAGTTTTAAAATATTGGCCGGATTGTAGTATTACTGCCAGCTATTCTGTCCGCTATTCAACAATACGTCAATCATATTGCATACCCTTCTCACCATACAAAACCTTTCTGTTGATTTCGTTGCTGAATCGGGAATCACGCATGCGTTAAAAAATATTTCGTTGACGGTAAACCGTGGTGAGATCGTTGCCCTCGTGGGCGAATCAGGTTCGGGTAAATCAGTTACATCATTATCCATTCTACAACTGCTCCCTTCTCCTCCCGCAAAATATACCAGCGGCGATATTCTTTTTTCTGAAGATGGAAGTGAAGCCATCAATCTTTTAAAGAAGGACCGGTACGCCTTACAATCTATCCGCGGCAATAAGATCGCGATGATCTTCCAGGAACCAATGACATCGCTGAACCCTGTACTTACCTGCGGCGACCAGGTAATGGAAGCCCTGCTCGCTCATAAAAAAATCCCGAAGACTACCGCCAAACAACAAACCATTGAATGGTTTGAAAAAGTAAAATTGCCTAACCCGTATAAACTATTTGACCGCTATCCACATCAACTAAGCGGCGGACAGAAACAACGGGTGATGATCGCCATCGCTATGTGCTGTCAGCCATCGCTGCTTATTTGCGATGAGCCCACTACGGCGCTGGATGTAACTGTGCAAAAAACTATTTTACTTTTAATAAAAGAACTGCAGCAACAATCCAATATGGGCGTGATCTTCATCACCCATGATCTTGGTGTAGTAGCTGAAGTAGCCGATCGCGCCGCGGTGATGTACAAGGGAGAGATCGTCGAGCAAAATACCGTAAGAGAAATTTTCTTATCTCCTCAGCATCTTTATACCAGGGCGTTATTGGCCTGCCGTCCTGTCAATCATCAAAGGGGTGAAAGACTTCCGGTGGTAAGTGACTTTTTAGATACGGGGTCTGAGGCAGAAGGTCTGAAGTTGGAAGTCGGAAATACAGAACTCAAAACTACCGGTCAAACCTCAGAACTCAGACTTCAGTCTTCGGCCCTCCTTCATGCACAAAACCTCTCCGTCTGGTTTCCTTCTTCAAAATCATTTTTTGGGAAAACACATGAATATATAAAAGCTGTTGATGACGTTAGCTTCGAAGTGCATAAACAGGAAACGCTGGGACTCGTAGGAGAAAGTGGTTGTGGTAAAACAACATTAGGAAGAGCATTGCTAAGATTGATAGAACCCACGTCCGGAAAGATATTTTATAATGGCATTGAACTGACGGCGAAGAAAAAAGATGAATTGCGGTCATTGCGCAAAGACATACAGATCATTTTCCAGGACCCTTATTCTTCGTTGAACCCAAGATTAACTATCGGATCGGCAATAGCCGAACCGTTAAAAGTGCATCATATTCTTTCAACCGATAAGGCAAGAAAAGATAAAGTAGTTGAACTGCTGGAAAAAGTAAACCTGAAAGCTGAACATTTCAACCGTTACCCGCATGAATTTTCCGGTGGTCAGCGGCAACGTATCGTTATAGCAAGAGCATTGGCGCTTAACCCTTCTTTTATTATATGTGATGAATCAGTATCAGCGCTGGATGTCAGCGTGCAGGCGCAGGTATTGAATTTACTTAATGATTTGAAAAGGGAGTTTGGCTTCACGGTCATCTTTATTTCACATGATCTCTCCGTAGTGCGCTATATCAGCGACCGCATCATGGTAATGAATAAGGGAAGAATAGAAGAAACGGGACCAGCAGACCAGGTGTATTACCATCCGCAATCTGACTATACCAAAAAACTTATCGCTTCTATTCCTGCCGGTTCCGTTATTTAATCACCAAAGTCTATGCGGGAAGCTTCATAATTGTTACGGTCTTCTTTTTCATAAAACTCCTTTGCACTTTTTCTTTTTGAATAAAGTAATTTCTTCAGGGCTTTCGTTAATTGCTCAGGCAACGGCTCATCGTCTTTGATCTTCGTATCACTGAAACTGGTAAAATCATATTTATAGTGATCGCCCGACCTGTAGCTAAAAGGAGAATAATAGTCACTGTAGCCCGGCTTCTCCGTATTCTCAAATTCAAAAGTGGCGGGATCCTGCGGGACTAATCCCACGGTAGCCAGTTTCCAGGTCAGGTCATCTTTCTTTGTTTTATACTTATAGAAATAAATAAACCCTTTCCTCCCTTTTATTTCTGCGGGCAACCTGTCAATATATAAAAGTGAATCAGGTTTATCATAGGTTTTTTCTTTCATCAGTTTGCTTTTACCCAGATCAAGGTGATTATTATACTTCCCGGGAAATTTATCTTCTTTTTCCAGTTCTTTCAGGTCTGTATATAATTCATACCGGTATTCATCCAGCCCCGCAAAGTAGTCAGACAGCGTATCTGGAACAGCTTTGTTGTTACGTAATAACAAAAGCATGGTTCTGTACTTCAGTTTCTTATCATTGGACTTCAGCATTTGCTGTATCAATGGCTGCACGGTGGCATTGGTTTCCATATAAGGCAATAACAAAGTAGCATACAGGCCCAGGTCTTCATTGCCATAATCCTGGTCTTCATCATTACGATAAATATCTTTCTTCTCTTCCTTGTCATCTTCCGCTTTTTTTATTGCCTTATTCTTTTCCGCTATCGCCTGTTTTTTTAGTTCCTGTTTGGCTTCTATCAAAAATTTGCTGAAATATATCTGGTAATCTTTTGGCTTCACAAGGTTGCTGTCCACCATTTGCCCAAGTAACTGCATGACGGGCTGTTCATAATCATCAAGGTTCAGCAAGGGAAGCAGGTCAGGGAGAATAGTTCTTGTCAGTTGCAGCGTATCATACAACTCATCCATGAAGTTGCCATTTTTATAACTGTAAGAAGTTGCTTGATAATTTTTGATGTAATTATAAGGTGATGCATAGTCAGTAGTAGTATTTTCTGAAACATTCAGCACAGGAGGCTCTACTGTAATGATATCCCGAAATACATTGTATGAATAGGATGTTTTCTGGCTGAGCAACACTTCCAGCACAGTGTACTGCAACTCTACCGTATCACCTGCTGCATAATACAATTCTTTCAGGTAATCTGTCGCCTGTTTCGTTTTGATATCATCCAGCTTGCCGATCAGTGACTTCTTGGTATCCAGGTATTTCTTTTCTTTCCAATTAAGCGAAGCAATCGCATTCTTTAACGGAATAAAATCGGTGGAGTCTATCTTCACAACGTAAATACCTTTTACAGCCCGCTTATGCGCCACGCTGTCATTGCTCATGAAATCCTTAAAAAACAGGTTCGATTTTTTGGAAAAAGGATCAATACCTTTTAATGTATCAGCGGGAACAAATGAATCGTAAAAAGATTGCACAAAAGCGCTGGCTTTACTTAATGTATCAATCTGAGTAACGAGAACAAACCCGATCCCGTTCTTATAAAAAGTTTTGGTCCATATAGCACGGCTGCTGCCGGTATCGCTTACGATACGCTCCCATACTTTCATTTTATTGGGCAGTTCATACTTCTTCTTCAGTCTTATTATTTGGGAAGTGTCGCCGCCTGTAAACCTGTTTTCTTTTTCATCATCCAGCATACTGCTGTCCGTAGCAGTATAATATCGTTGTGCTTTATAAAACGATACATATATTTTCTCTCCTGTTGTATCATTAGCGATCAGCTTGCTGCGGAATGCTCCTTCTTCCAGTAAGTCATTTTCAGATTCGTCCTCATCATCACCATATCCCGGGGAGCTGTAGCGGGGAACATCCAGCTTATCTTTTTTATCATCAGGAAATACAGGTGATTTTACAGTAAAATATAATGAGGTATCCTTGCGTTCCTTTATTTCGCCATATACGAATGGCTTTATTTCAAATGAATTCAGGAAGCTTTTCATTTTAGGCGTTTCCAGTTTGCCATGCGCCACCAGCGTATAATAATGCGGGCCCTGTATGATGAACCGGGTTAAATAAACTGATTTATTCTTAGCCTGGTATTTGCAATCCAGCGCGGGGTAACCTTTGTGCGTTATTTGTTTGCGGCTCAGCAGGGTGTCAATAAATTCTGAGGACGCAAAACTTTCCTGCATCAGGCCCAGGTCAAACGTATCTTCTTCTGTAAAACTATAATTATGTATATCCGTACGAATGACCCTGTACTGTACGTTGGCGGTTTTATCTTCCGAATCGTATATCCATGATCCATCATTGCCAATATAGGGCTCATGCGGAAACTCTATACCAAAGCCACCAAATGCAGGTGAATATTTCTTCCATCCCGCTACTGCGGGGTCGGTACCCGCTTTATATTCTTTAAATTGAATACTGTTAAAAAATTTATTCGCTTCTTCCCCATTCTTTACATAATCACCGGTACCGCTCATCTTGAAGAAGATGATCTCAAAAGGGGTAACAAAAATATTGTAGCGCTGTACATCGCCCCGGCGTGTTTTATTCATAATAGCAAAGCCGCGGTAACCGTTTTTTACAATATTGGTTTTTGTAATGATCTTCCCGGGTACATTCTCATATAGCAAACTGTCAATGGTTCTATATACATCATCTGTTGAATGTCCCCACATCCAACTGTTGGTCATGATACGGGTCACCATATAATAACTTCCATTCGCCATATCCGCATATTGCCGCTGATCCAGTGAACCATCATCACCAAATTTGTAAAACTTTCCGGGAATATCCACTTTGAATAAACCATCATCTGAAGTTTGTGTACTGAAAGCTACCGGCACCCTTATCTTTTCTACCGAATTTTTATGCTGGCTATCTCTCTCCCCCATTTTTACAGGACGCAGTTTATAGCCCATCGTGCGCAACATTTCTATCACACCACGGTTACCGGGTAAATGCGCGGCACCGACACCTACAAATAAGGATAAGCTTGTTTTAAGAATGGAATCAATGGAGTTTGCCTGTATCTCGTTTCTTTTATATAAAAATTTCTCATCGAAGGCGGCAGAAAAACTATTGTATTTATTAATGGAATCAAGCAGATCAAGATTACCCGTGCGATAAGCTTCCTGTATTTTGTCAGGAGAATAACCTTCTTCCCGTTCGTAGCTCCTGTCTTTTTTGTTTTTATCCTTCGCGGCATCTTTATAGGCCTCCGCCATCAGCTTCATACTTTCTCCGTATCGTTCTACTCCCGCTACTTTCTTGCCCCATTTCTTTCCACACTGGTAGATATACATATCGAGGTAAGTATCTTCCTCAAAATCGCTGGCGGAATTTCCATAAGTCCGGTACAGCAGGTTATTAATAGTAGACGGACTGCTATACAATGAACGCTCTATTTTTTTATCATACTTATAAAACTTCAGTGTATTAATGCTCAGGTAATCATCGGGCATCGCCATATAGCCCGCACGAAAGCGAAAATTATTGTATCCACCTTCCTCTCCTTCTTCTGTCTGGTATTTACTCATATCCTCCTGCCATGATTCAGGATTTGTTTCCAGCGCCACAACGTCTGCATTACGAATGCCGAGATAAAATGAATCCGCTAATTGAAAGGCCAGTTTATTACTGACATGCATAGTCCCAAAAAGAAAAGAGGGCTTTTTTAATCCTTTGCCACTGATCTCCCACAACAGGCCCTGGTATTTTTTGTCTTTTAGCTTTGGCTGGGCATGTAAGAGAAAGGGGCAAATAAGTACAAATAGAATAAGGGTTCGCATCATATAGATTGTATTCTTCGGGTTTGTTGGAAGCGCTTAAGCGTGGAATTAACGGGTATTTACACAACTTATTTTCTCCGGAATATTCATTCGCGTCAAAAGTAAACAGTAAATCTAAGATGCCATAGCCTAATAAAAAGCACAAATTTTACTAAAAAGAGGCAGCTCAGGCCCGGGATTGTAAAAAATGTGCACAATTGCTCAGGATTTTGGGTCGTAATCGTGTACCTTCGCCCGCTTTAAAACCATAACCTTTTCACAGGAAATGGTGGACAACATGACCAGGCCCGGTGCCGTAAGACCGGGGATTGGTGATAATCTCCGGTATCTGCGAATACCCGGTTTGCGTCATGAGAAGTTTTACAATAAACCACATATATACTCATGAAGCTTTCCCAATTCCGTTTCGATCTCCCTTTAAATCTTATTGCCCAGACCCCAGCGAAAAAACGTGAAGATGCCCGTATGATGGTGGTACACCGTCACACCGGGCAGATAGAGAACAAACATTTCCGCGACATCCTGGAGTATTTTGATGACAAAGACGTGTTTGCTGTTAACAACACAAAAGTTTTTCCGGCCCGCATGTATGGCCGCAAGGAAAAAACCGGCGCCAAGATTGAAGTGTTCCTGCTCAGGGAACTGAATAAACCCAACCGCCTTTGGGATGTGATCGTTGATCCGGCAAGAAAGATCCGTGTAGGCAACAAACTCTATTTTGGCGACCAGGAAGACCTGGTAGCGGAAGTAATTGATAATACGACCAGCCGTGGCCGTACCATCCGCTTTTTGTGGGAAGGCAGCGAAGAAGGTTTCCGTGAACAATTGGAAAAATTAGGTGAGACGCCTCTGCCCAAATACATTAAACGCAAACCAGACGAAGAAGATAAAGAACGCTACCAGACTGTTTACGCCAAACATGAAGGTGCAGTAGCTGCGCCTACCGCCGGTTTGCATTTCAGCCGGGAGCTGATCAAACGCCTGGAGATAAAAGGTATCCGTTTCGCGGAAGTTACTTTGCATACCGGCCTTGGCACTTTCCGCCCGATAGAAGTGGAAGACCTGAGCAAGCATAAAATGGATGCGGAATATTATCATATTGATGAAACAGCCTGCAAGATCGTGAACCGGGCGAGAGAGTATGGCCACAGGATTTGTTCTATTTGCACTACTACGATGAGAGCGATGGAATCATCTTTTACCGCACAGAAACTTTTAAAACCATCTGAAGGCTGGACCAATATGTTTATCCATCCTCCTTATGATTTTAATATCGCTGATGCATTGGTAACTAATTTTCATTTACCCAAAACCAGTCTGCTAATCATGACCTGCGCCTTTGCCGGTTATGAACTGGCGATGGAAGCCTATAAAAAAGCTATTAAAGATAAATACAGGTTCTTCAGCTATGGTGATGCGTTGTTGATTGTGTAAATGTCTGAACCGGGAATTTAAAAGATTATTGTGAAATATACAGCCTTGCGAAAGTGAGGCTGTTTTTGTTTGTTCTATTTTACATTGAGAATTAATTAATTTTGGAGCAGTGTATGATATATACCACCAATAAATGTCTCGTGTGCCATATTAACTTCAAATTCCATAGCACAAATTATTTAGTACTTTCACTCAAATTTCATAGATAGACATGCATCCATTTGAAAAAGTATTATCGGTATCAATCGAGGACATAGAACTTGAATTAAGAGTCATTAAAGAGATTAGCTGGGCAGACTTTTGGCTGAATCCAAGAAAGTTAAGAGGTAGCGACTTTTTGATGCGTTGGTCACAAGGTGTTTGGAGTGAGAAGCGCTTAATTGATGCTACTAACAAGACAAATCAGTTTTACGCAATCCCTTATGGACCAAGTGGAACGGCACCGACAGATGATGTAAGAGCATTTGAACTTTACTTTGAACGATTGGAAGCAGCAGGACTTGGCAACATCAAACGACCCGACCTTTTAGTTTTCAAGATTACCGACAAACAATTCGTTGACAAATTTCTTGCAGGAATTGGAGGCGAAGAAGAATTACCTTTCATCACAGAGGATAAACTTCAAGACCTTGTTTCAAAAGCTCTCATTGCTGTTGAGTGTGAGAATTCACTTTGGGTAGCTGAGAAAATGCCTTTCTATAATGTCCCGATGAAAGCACAAAAGCGACTTGGGGGAAAAATGGGACTTGCAAAAAATGCCGTTCTTCCGACAATAATAATTAAAGAGGAAGATAGAATTCCCTTAAGCAAATGGCAAGAGCAAAACAAAGTCCCAATTCATGTTTGGCATGTTTTCTTTGACAGAGCATTTGGGCTTTCGTTTGACGAGGCACAACGATTAGTTACTGACGGCTTTATACTTCCAACTGAACAAGTTTTTCAAGCTCCGGGTGGTGCGACTACCAAAAAAGCGATTTACAAATATTATTACCATTACGCTTATCCTCTCGGCATCGCGAATGAGAGACCTAAATTACTTCCTGCTTACATTGAGGACAAGAACGGACACATTTTACCATATGTGAAATTTGAAGGCGGTTCACTTGAGATTACATCTGATGCAATAAAACTTTTAAAGCAACTCTGATGGGAAAAATAAAATCACATCAAAAGCTGCCAACCGAGTGGAACAAAAGAGAAATCCTTCGTGACAAAGGTCAGTTTTGGACACCAAGTTGGGTTGCTGATGCAATGGTTTCGTATGTTGCAGAAAACACAGATTTAGTGTTTGACCCTGCAACTGGCAGAGGAGCATTTTATGAAGCGTTATTAAAACTCAACATACCAAAAGTTTCTTTTTTCGGAGCGGATGTTGACCAAGAAGTTTTAGAGGATGGAATTTATAATCACAAAAATTGTTTCGTTGAAAAAAGAGATTTTATAAAAAATCCCCCTCAAAGAAAATTCAAAGCGATAGTTGCAAATCCGCCCTATATAAGGCATCATCGCATTGATGAAAAAACAAAAACTTTGCTCAAACAACTTTCGATCAGTATCACAGGTGATACCATTGACGGCAGAGCTGGTTATCACATTTACTTTCTCATTCAGGCATTGAACCTTTTAGAGAAAAATGGAAAACTTGCTTTCATCATGCCTGCCGATACTTGCGAAGGAAAGTTCGCAAAAAATTTATGGAAATGGATTTCAGAAAAATTTTGCATTGAAGGAGTAATTACATTTGATGAAGGGGCTACACCCTTCCCAAAGGTTGATACTAATGCAATTGTTTTACTAATCAAAAATTCTACGCCCACAGAAAAATTACATTGGGTTAAAGCCAATCAGGCATATTCGACAGACCTTTTCAATTTTATTTCTTCAAACTTCAAACAACAGAAGTATGAAACTCTTGAGATAATTAACAGACAGCTCAAAGAAGGAATTGCAACAGGTTTTTCAAGACCAGAACAAAATCATACTCGTTTCAAATTTCACTTGAATGACTTTGCCAATGTAATGAGAGGCATAGCAACCGGTTCTAATGAGTTTTTCTTTTTGACTGCACAAAAAGTGAAGGAATTGCAAATTCCAAAAGTATTTTTGAAACGAGCGGTTGGCAGAACTAAAGATGCAACAGAAAGTGTTTTGACAGTAAAAAATGTTGAGGAATTAGAAAAAGAAAACCGCCCAACATATTTACTTTCAATAAACGGACATGACAAATTACCAAAGTCAATTTCAAATTATCTGAAAATTGGTGAGGAAATGGGATTACCGGGCCGTTCATTAATTCAGCAACGCAAACCTTGGTATAAAATGGAGAAACGAGAAGTGCCTCCATTGCTTTTTGCTTATCTCGGCAGACGAAACATAAGATTCATAAAAAATGAAGCAGGTGTTTTACCATTGACAGGTTTTCTTTGCGTCTATCCTATTTATGACGACAAAGACTTTATTGAAAACCTTTGGAAAGCCCTTAATCATCCTGACACATTAGAGAACTTAAAACTTGTTGGAAAGAGTTATGGTTCCGGAGCAATCAAAGTAGAGCCGGGCAACTTAAATAGACTTCCGATACCCGACCACATTGTAAATCTCTTTGACTTAAAACGACCATACAAAACAAATACTGGACAATTGGAAATATTTAGATAACCCAAACGAAATAACACAAACAGCAAAAGCTTGACCAAAATAAGAGGGGTAACCTAAGCCGCGTTTCAACTTTTATTTTAAAAATTAGCTTCAATTAGCCGGTCTGGGCATAATTCTATTCCCCATTTCTGCAATGCAAGAGTGTTATCACCACTTTTCTGCAGGCAGATTTCTCTCTTGCCTTTTATGTACTAACAGCTTCACAGTATCCCTACCTTAACTATCTCCTAACACAAAACCTTCGTAAATTGTAAGAAGGAGGAAACAAACTATGAAAAAGCTATTATTATTCCCGCTAATACTCATCAGCAGCATCGCTGCATTTAGCCAAAAAAGAATACCACAACTAAAAACAGCCGAAGAAAGATTGAATGATCAATATTGCACCGGTATGTTCAGCACTATTGACGGCACTTACTTCGATATGCTGAACGATAATGCCACAGTGAGTGCAGGCGCGTACCTGAATGTACTTGACTGGCTGCAGGGCAGGGTGGCCGGGCTGCAGATCTATACCACCAGGAATGGCAGCCGTGTACCTTTTATCCGCAATAGCCGGGCTGGTATCTATATAGATGAAGTTTGGTATGACCCCGGCTTTCTTAATTCATTACCGGTGTCAAATATCGCCATGATCAAAATTATCAAAGGGCCATTCGCCGGTGGCTTTAACAGTCCCGGTGGTGTTATTGCCATCTATACCATCAGGGGAGAAGATGAAGGTGAAGAATAAAACAGGCTTTCGTTTATGGCTTATAATCAGAAGGCAAGCAGTCAGCCATTTTTTCACTCCATCCCCAGTAGGCCGAAGAGAATATTTCCTGCGGGGGATAATAGTTTCCTTTTCTATCTATGGCTACAGGGTTCTGACCGGGCATATTGATATATGAACGCTGGAAAACAGGGCTGCGGCTTTCACCAAACTGCAGGATATAATCCGGGTCTTCCATTTCATTCTTATAGGTGATGTAGAGATAATCCGTAAAGAACAAAATTTTGTATTCACCCTCTTCGCGAAGAATAAGGCTGTCCCCGGTCAGCAGGTCGCGGCTATATATTTCCAGGTAATCTTTTTGCTGCAATATTCTTTCATAATAACCCGATGAATCCTGCAACAGCTTTGGCTGGTCAATCTTTCCAGCAGGAGTAATCGTTATTCCGTTCATCCGGGTAGTAACCACACGTTGCGGACGGTATATTTTTTTCACCCTTTCTTTCTCCTCGTTAGGAACCCTGCTCATTCTTCTCACTTCAAATCCCTGTTGCTGCAGGCTGTCATGGTAAATACTGTACATAAAGTGCATCATAGAACCGTAATAAGCTTTGTCCCGGTTTCGTGCCCATTTCTGCTGCAATCCTTTGCGGCTTTTGTCTATCTCTTCAAAAAAAGGATAGCCGGCAAAAAAGGTAACGCCGGTTTTGAAATTCACTTCAAAGTCTTCCATCTGGTAACTGATCCTGTATCCTAGCGCTTTATTTTCGAGAATTAACGGCTCATCCGAATACGCTACTACCCTGTTGCTTTTTTTATAATACCTGAACCGGATGGCTTTTTCATTTTTGATCCTGCAATGCGCTGCATTAGGCGTACGGCCCATGAAGTTTTCCGTAAACATCTTTCCCCATTTCGCCCATCCTTCTTCCAGGAATGGTTCTACGGTTACATTTTTCAGTTCCTTTACTTTTACTGCAAGCTCTATTCGCAGTTGCAAAGGCAATTGCTCCGCTGCAAAAGGATGCACCATTGTTTCATACCCGATACTGGATATGATGAGTTCATGTTTACCGGAGGAAATATCATTCAGTTCAAAATAACCATTCTTATCTGTGGTAGTGCCTTTAGAAGTATTATTAATAAAAACACTGCTGCCGGGAACGGGTGTACTATTTACTCCATTCACTACCCGTCCTTTTATTACCGGTTGTGAAAAAGAGAAACCATACACCGATAACAGTGAAAATAAAATTGCCGGCACTTTTTTCATACCGGCAATATACAATGGAGTAAATAAATCATGTCATTGTTTAACGTTATTTAACCTACTCTAATCCAAACATCCCTTTGTTGAGCTGCTGAAGTATCCGTATTTTATGTTCCGCTGATATCAGTAAAGAAATATTATGCGGGCTGCCCCCATACGATACCATACGCACCGGGATATTCATAATGGAACCGAATAGTTTTTTTACAATATCTGTAGTCTGCGATATTTCATTGCCTACTACCGAAATGATCGCCTGGTTCTCGTCCACCTCCACCGTACCGAAAGCTTCCAGCTCTTTCACTATCGCCTTTAAATAAGCGGAACTATCAATTGTCACTGAAACGGCTACCTCCGATGTAGTGATCATATCAATAGGCGTTCTGTATTTTTCGAACACCTCAAATATCTTTCTTAAAAAACCATACGCCAGCAACATACGGCTGCTCTTGATCCGGATAGCAATGATATTGTCTTTGGCGGCTACTGCTTTTACTCCTACACTGCCTGCCTGCTCTACTATTAACGTACCTTTTGCTTCCGGCTGCATGGTATTAAGCAACCTCACAGGAATTTTGTATTGCTGCGCCGGCCAGATAGAAGCAGGATGTAAAATCTTTGCTCCGAAATACGCCAGCTCCGCCGCTTCTTCAAAACTCAACTGCTCTACCGGCATTGTTTTTTTTACTATCCTCGGGTCATTATTATGCATACCATCAATATCCGTCCATATTTCACAACTGCTGGCATTAATAGCTGCGGCAATCAATGAGGCGGAGTAATCGCTTCCTCCGCGTTTTAAATTATCCACTTCGCCCCTTGCATTGCGGCATATATATCCTTGCGTAACAAATATTTTTTTACCGGGGTACTGATCAAGCAACTGGGTCAGTTTTACTTTGATACCTCCGATCTGTGGCTCATCATGCTGATCAATGGTCATAAATTCCAATGCAGGTAATAACACATGATCAATCTTCTGTTCTTCCAGGTAAACACAGAACAATTTGGTAGAAAGTAATTCTCCCTGTGCAAGAATATCTTAATTCAGCGCTTCGCTGAAAGATATTTTAAGAATGATATAGAGAAACTCAAAATGTTCGGCAATAATACTTTTTGCTTTTGTATAAGCTCCTTCATCTTTCAACAGTTCGCGTATGAACGATTGATAATGCGCTTCCAGTTTCTCAATAGTTTGCTTTGCAGATGCGCGGTCGCCTTTTGAAATAAAATTCCCTATCTCTACCAGCGCATTCGTAGTGCCTGACAAAGCAGATAATACCACAATGGCCGGTTCTGTTTCCTTTGATACCAGCGAAACAATATGGTGCATCCGCTCAGGTTTGCCTACACTGGTGCCGCCAAATTTCATTACTTTCATTTGTCCCCCCTCCCATGATTTTAAAGGATAAAAAATTGAGCGGCAAAGATAAGGATGCAATGAATAACAACCCGTGGACATAAATCTTCGTAGGGTCTCAATTTCCCAGGAAGACGCAAAGGCACAAAGTAATTTAGTCAATCCTTAGTAGGACCTGGTGGCTTTGGGGATAAACATTTTTCAAACTGATACATACCCATACCGGCCAGGGAAGAAACAATTAGTTCAAAATATGTTTTATAAACACGGGCTGCAGCCTGCTGCTGATATCATACAGCGCGATCCCGTCGCCGACCCAGCAGATAAGGATATTATTATAAGGGATCAGATCGGTAAAAGCATAACCGGAAATCGTTTGTCGTATTACTGGTTCGTACGCATTTTTTATAGAATAAACTTTCAATCCTTCTCCTGCGCTACAAACATACAAAGCGGAATCTACCATGCCCAAACCAAGGGGTTCATTGATGGGAATAGTTGTTTTCAGCAGGGGCAGGTTTAGATTCTTTACATCATAAACATATAAACCGCTTGTAGCCGGACCGCAGAAGGTACTCCCTTTTAACGTGGAATAAGAAACGCTGTCATTCGCTATCACCGGGTCACAACTTCTCCCATGCTTTGCTTCTCCTATCAGCCTTGGTGAGGACGCGGTATCTATTGAATAAATGTACAGTCCCGTTTTAGAACCGATAAACAAGCGGTTCCTGTACGCATAGATAGTTTCCATATCAAAGTTGAGGGCACTTTGCCCGACCCTTACAGGATGGGCAGGATCCGAAATATTAATAGCATATATATAATGACTGCTGACAGCGTAAATATGATTGCCGGATATGGTAAATTTTGTCAAAGACCCGCCAACGCCTGTGTTGGAGGCAGCATTACTATCGCTGTTTTTTTCACAGGAAAACAGCCCGATTGTACAAACAATAAAATATAAACTTTTAAGTAGCCGCATTTTGTAATTATTAGTTTTTATAACATTGCTGATAAACGGAATCCCTGACCCAGCCGGTTACAAGACTATCATATACGGGCATTGATAATAACCTGACGCCGGAGGCTGAGCTAATGGTGATTCGTACCTGTATTCAGTAAAGACACCTTTTAGCCGGCTATATTCATGTACATTATTCAGATTGGCACAATCAATCACCACAAGATCATCGTAACTATTGGTATATAATTTATTGTCCTTAACAGATACCTGGGAACATCCTCTAACGGTAATGAAGCCGATCCTGTTAGCAGCAGAAGGAACAGTATTGTCTATTACATGAATGCCGGTACCGGCATCAATTTGTAAAATATAATTCTGATACGCATAGATATTTCCGGGATTTACCACAGCCTTTGGGGTAGCTGTGTATAAAATTGTCTTTGCAATATTCTCAGCAGCATAAACAGGCCTAAAGCCCAACACCCTGGGGCCGCTGACAAACCCATCATCATCTGTCCTGTTATAATAACCCCAGCATGAAACGAGGATTAACGAAATCAATAAAATGGATATACTGCTTCTAAGCCCCATGAAAAAGATTTCTTCTTAGAGCCATATCGCGCTAAATATGCTGCTTAGGTAACAATAAATTAAATTTTGAAGCTACTTCTTCCAGGTCATTAATTACCATGTTCAGCAAAGGAATTCCATGCTTCAGTCTATCCGCCTCCATTTCCCTTTCCGGGTCGCCAGGTATTAATACTTTTTCTTCACCGGGAACAGTTTTGGCCGAACGAAAACCCTGTATCCAGTGATCCATACTTTTTTTAAAATCATCAGCGGATCTGAATGCATCTATCCGCATAGCGCCCAGAAAATGACCGATGCCTTTTCCGGGCTGCTGAGTTGGCATAGGAACATAAGCCGGAAACGGCGGTACCCAAGGAGCATAGTTAGCGCCACTCAATAAAGCGGAAAAAATATCCACCACAGCTCCAAGCGCATATCCTTTATGACTGCCATGCTCACGGTCTCCACCCAATGGTAATAATGCGCCGCCCTTTTTCAGTTCATGCGGATCATTGGAGGGATTACCATATTTATCCTGCACCCAGCCAGAAGGTGTTTCCAAATTTTTGCGTTGTAAAATTTCAAGCTTACCATTCGCTGCTGTTGTTGTGGCAAGGTCTGCTACAAATGCAGGTTCATTGCCGGCTGGCGCTGCCACGCAAATGGGGTTGGTGCCAAGCATTTTGTCAACAGAAAAAGTAGGCGCTACCAAAGGACTTGCATTCGTCATCGCTATGCCGATCATATCATGTTCTAATGCCATCATTGCATGATGCCCCGCAATACCAAAGTGATTACTGTTCTGCACACTTACCCATCCTGTACCCGCTTGCTTCGCTTTTTCAATGGCGATCTGCATGGCAAATGGAGCCACAACTAGGCCTAAGCCTTTATCACCATCTACCACAGCGGTAGATGGCGTTTCATGAATCACTTTAATTGCTGGAGTAGCGTTTATTCTTTGCGCTTCCCATAAACGGACATACCCGCTCAGTCTCGCTATACCATGCGAATCAATACCCCGGACATCTGCGGAGATTAATGATGTTGTGGCTATACCTGCGTGTGCATCGCTGCACCCTATCTTTTGAAAAACCGCTTTGGTGAAATTGAATAACTGTTGATAAGAAAAAATTTGTTCCGGCATGTGGCAAAGAAAAGAAAATGCCCTGAAAGATCAGGGCATTCATTCAAATCATTTACCAGGTCTGATCCCCGATTAAAACGGAAGATCATCAATAGGCTCTGTGATCTCGCTGGCCACAGGAACATTAGCGGGTGATGAAACACTTGACGCTGAAGCATTGCTATAAGAAGGTGAACCACCGCCAGCACTATCCTTAGTTCCACCTAATAGTTGCACTTCGCGTACACGAAGTGAAAGTGATGATCCGGGAGTACCATCATTGCGCTGGAAAGACCTGGCTTCGGGTTGTCCTTCCGCATATATCTGCTTTCCTTTAGTAAGATACTGTGCAATGGCTGTACGGTCTGTCCAGTAAGCGCAATCAACCCAGGTTGTTTTTTCCTGGAGATTGCCCTGGCTATCCTTATATTTTTCCGTGTGGGCTAAGGTAAAGTTGATAACATTCTTTCCGTTTACTGTGTTAACCACGCAATCTTTGCCGAGGTTCCCGATAATTTGCATTTTAATCATAGTGCTCAATTTTAAATCGTAAATAATTAATTAAGGAGGCAAGTTAAGGATATTTGACAGGCAAAGTCAATACCACTTTGTGGTAAAATTTGTCGGAACCGGGACTTGGGGAGATCTTGGGGATTACGTGAAGGTGAGTTCACGAAATCCGATCCAGGTTAATCCTCCGTCCTTCCGCTCGCCGCATCAATAATTCTTCCGAAGAAGATCGCATTCATAAACAATTTGCTGCCACCAAGCCAGAAAGCCCGGAAGTTGGGGTTATCAGCAATATTGATCACACGGCCGTTGCCAACAGTATTTACAATGACGGCTGCTGAATTTTTGATAGCATCTTTATTCTCTTTACTCACCCACCCGCTTTGTAAAGGATTGTTGACATAATAAAAAGGAGTGGCATAAGGGTTCTTGCTTTTTTCCATAAAAACTTTGTTCGCCTTGAAAAGGCTTATCGTTTTCTGATTATATCCATACGCCAGTGGATGAGTAAGATCAGCATCCGCTCCAAAGATGGCGCCGTTAACCTGCTGCGCCCCATCAATTTGCTCCCTGTCCACATACGTTAGCTTTTGAGTACTGTCAACCGGCGCTTTTACTTTTTTGAATGAAACAGTACTGATATTATTTTGTGCTCCCCAGCTAACCGCTTCTTCGGTTAATATCAATGTGCCGCCGCTTTGCACCCATGTTTTCAGTTTGTCTTTGTTGAGTTCATTGTAATTGCCCCCGACCATTATTAATGTATTGTACTTATTAAGTTCAACACGATTAAAAATAGTCTGCTCCAGGTGAGCGGCAGGGATATTCATTCTTTGATCCAGCAAGTGCCATATTTCTCCTGCATCAGTAGGATTAACTCCTGAGCCGGTGATCATCGCTACATTGGGTTTTGTTATTACGGCGAATTTGCTGCTGCCAAGATCGCTGCCGCTATTAACATTGCCGGATGGCACAGCATACACTTTGAGCCTGTATTTTTCTGCCAATGCGCTCACCACAACAGCAGTTGTCTCACTGTTTTCTTTTTGTGACTTTACCGGGATAAGAATAGTTCCGTAATCAAAATTCTTATTGCCGCCCCTAACCGACATCTCAAATTTATTGGTCGCCACTTTCACTATCATGCCTGCATTGAGCATTTCATATAAAGCAGCAGGAGTGTATAATTCATCCCATTCGAGCAGGTAAGCATACTCACTCTTGCCACCCTCAATTATCCCTTTTGCCATACTCAATGATTCCACTTTCGCACCGAAGTTTGCTGATGAAGCAGTTAGTTCAGTATAGGGTAACCCAAAGGCCAGCGGCATTGTCCATGCAGTAATATCATAAAATAAACTGTCTTTATAGTCTAATGTCTTTTCGAAGATGGCCCTGATCAAACTATGTTGTGGCTGGTTTAATGAAACCATATAGGCGCTTCCCTTTTCATACTCACCATCTTTCCAGCTATCAGGCAGATAGTTTATTTCTATTTGCTGCCGCTTCAGCATTTCAGCAAAATGAAAAGTTTTTGCTTTATCATTTTTATCGCCGAATACATATCCTTTTACCGGGTAAGATGAAGCCCTGTTCGCCGCCTGCTTATAAAAATCACGCTGGTACTCTAAGAATTCTTTTCGTAAAGCCTTCGCGCCTTCCAGTGTAGATAAGGCCGTAACAAACTGGTTTTTGATAGTAAAAGGAAAACTCAGTAAACCGTTGGCCGTTTGCTGCAGATGCCCCCTTGAACTTGCCTGTTCAAATAAAATACCTATACATCCCTGCACATCAGGAAAAGTAGAACCTTTGCCATAATAAAAGTCGTCATAGTTTTCTTTGGTAAAATACAATGAACCGATACGATCTAAAAATGCCGCATGAAATTTCCCAAGCTTTGCGGTCAGTTCCTGGTTCTTATCCGGCGTGAGCGGGTTCACTCTTGATGGCACACCGGGCTGAAAGAAAAAGGTGGCATTGCTTCCCTGTTCATGATGGTCGGTGAGAATGTTGGGTTTCCACTGGTGAAACCACTTCAGCCGGTTCTGACTTTCTACATGCACTGCCGGCAACCAGTCGCGGTTGAGATCAAACCAGTAATGATTGAAACGGCCACCGGGCCATACCTCATTAAACTCTCTTGAATTAGGATCACTCACTAGATTTTTACTCTTATGCTGGTTAGCCCAGGTAGAAAAACGTTGCAAGCCATCAGGGTTAAAAGATGGATCAAAAAGAATAACTACATTATCCAGCAAATCATCTATTTGTTTTCCCTGTGCCGCGGATAAATAATAAGCGCTTACCAGGCTTGCGTTGGCGCCGCTTGGTTCATTGCCATGAATAGAATGACCTATCCAGACAACGATGGGCATGTCATCAATATTTACTGAAGCAGACTTAGCCGGGTCAGTCAGCATCACATGCTGCTGCCTTATTTCTTCCAGTCGCTGATGGTTTTTGGGAGAAGTAATAATGAGCAATACCTGCGGACGACTCTCATAAGTCAATCCCATTGTTTCCAGTTTCACCCTTTCCGGCGCTGCTGCTGCAACAGCTTTCATGTAATTAACTAACCGGTCGTGGGTGACATGCCACTCTCCCACTTCGTGATAAATAACGTCTTTAGGTTTGGGAATAGCGGGATTGTAGGAAACACTATCGGGAAGATAATATTTCAGGTCCTGCGCTATTAGTGAATAGTGAATGGTGAATAGAGAAAACAAAAGGAGAAACTTCTTCATAATAGTAATTGGTTGAAATGAGAATTGGAAGATAAAGAATATAGCTGAACAAAAAACTGAACCATCAATGAAGCGAATTTTTCAGTGCAAAAATAGCAGGAAGCCGAAGCAGATGGAAGCATTCAGCCGTGTCGTAATCATTTCAAAATTGCTTTCAGCAAGCCGCTAATCCTTCGTATATTTGCTGCTTGCAAATTTTTGAATTATGAGCCAAAAAGGAAAAGTGCTGGTGGCCATGAGCGGCGGCATAGACAGTACCATTACGGCCCTGATGCTTAATGATGAAGGCTACGAAGTGGTGGGTATCACCATGAAAACATGGGATTATGCAGCCAGTGGTGGCAGCAAAAAAGAAACCGGCTGTTGCAATATTGATTCGTTTAATGATGCGCGGCAGGCGGCTGTGGAGCATGGCTTTGCTCATTATATCCTTGACATACGGGAAGAGTTTGGTGATTTTGTTATTGAGAATTTTGTAGATGAATACATCGCCGGAAGAACACCTAACCCCTGCGTGCTTTGTAATACACATATCAAGTGGAGGGCTTTATTAAAAAGAGCGGATGCATTGGGTTGTGATTTTATAGCTACAGGACATTATGCAAAGATCCGCCAGCATGATAATGGCCGCTATGTAGTAAGCAAAGCGATTGATGATACCAAGGACCAGAGTTATGTATTGTGGGGATTGCAGCAAGACCTGCTGAGCCGTACGCTTTTACCGCTTGCGCCTTATCGCAAAACAGAGATCCGTCAAATGGCGCTGGACTATGGTTACCCTGAACTGGCAAAGAAAAGTGAGAGCTATGAAATTTGTTTTGTACCTGATAACGACTATCGTGGTTTCTTAAAAAGAAGAGTAGAAGGCCTGGAAGAAAGAGTAACGGGTGGAAATTTTATTGATAAGCAGGGAAAAATTTTAGGCCAGCATAAAGGATATCCTTTTTATACAATTGGTCAGAGAAAAGGCCTGGACATAACATTTGGCAAACCAGTCTTTGTTACTAAAATAGATCCGGATAACAATACGGTGATGCTGGGTGATGAAGAAGACCTGGAGCAAAATGAAATGATAGTGGGCAAATTGAATTTGATCAAATACGATTCTATCACACCTGGAATGGAGGCTGTAACCAAGATCCGTTATAAAGACAAAGGTGCGTTGTCGAATATGTATCCCTTAGAGACAGGGCATGCCCTGTCTGTACGCTTTTATGAAAATGTAAAAGGCATTGCGCCGGGACAAAGCGCTGTTTTTTATGAGGACGATGATGTTATCGGCGGGGGAATTATCCAGTTTGGGGCGCTGAGCCGTTAGTTTAGTGTTGTAGTATCCGGATGAATATTTTAATGATAACCTGTGGCTGGCTCCCGGCTCCGAACTGCTGACTGCCAGGTACTTCAAAACAATAAAATTCCGGCAAATACGTTTCAAAGCGGGAGTCGCTATGATTCCCAGCTTTTTGTTTGTAGTTTTACGGCTAAGGCAGCAATATTCCGTCACCCAATGTCTTAACTAACAAGTTTATATCCGTGAATTAATGAAACCACTTATGAGATTCCCATCTATTTTTCGCATCAGCCTGCTGGCTGTTATTATTACATTCACTTTTTTTTCCTGTTCCAAAAAAACGGAAGAGTTTACCAGCGAACCATTAAGTGACTACCTGCCGCTTCAAACTGGAAAATACATTACTTATCGCCTCGACTCCCTGGTGTTTATCAACTTTGGAGCCAACACAGAGACCCACCGCTACCAGGTAAAACATGTAGTGGATCAGCAATTAACTGATAACCTTGGCAGACCTTCATGGCGCATTTATACTTATATAACAGACTCAACAGCCACTCAACCCTGGTCATCAACCGGCACCTACTTCATCACGCCATTAGACCAAAAGATAGAAGTAATCGAGGATAATCTGCGTGTGATAAAATTGCACCTGCCGGTTAATGAGGGATTTGAATGGAATGGAAACGCCTTCTTGCCGGATAATCCTTATGGAGGGGCATACGATTTCAGTAATGATGATGACATGGAAAACTGGAATTTTACATACAATGTTTTTGAGCCTTCTTTAACTTACAGAAACAAGAACTATACGGATGTTTACACAATAGAGGAACAGGATGAATCTGAGAATGCTCCTGTTACCAATACCGGCAGCTATGGATACAAAAACAGGTCAGTAGAAAAATATTCAAAGGGTATCGGCCTTGTATATCGCCAGTTAGAACTATGGGAATACCAGCCTAATACCAGTGGTGCCAACCCTTATAAAACGGGTTTTGGTGTTACACTCTGGATGATAGATCATAATTAAAGCGTATCGTTCGAAGTATGAAATAAGAAGGTTTTAAAACCTTATGGTATTATTTCACTTTGATTCCAACTTTCATCTTCCCATTTTGTTATTGTTGATAATATCTCTCCGGCATCTTTTCGTTAAATTTGATGATGGCAAAAACAAATTCTGTGCTATTGAAGAAAATCATACCCTTCTTTATCATAAGCCTGTTGCTGGCAAATGAGTCGCAGGCACAATTCACCCGGTTCATTGTAAAACTTAAAAACAAAGGAGCTACTTCATTTACTATCGCTAACCCGTCTGCTTATCTTTCATCCCGCGCCATTGACAGAAGAACAAAGTATATTATTGCTATTGACAGCACTGATCTTCCTGTTCCTGCTTCTTATATCACACAGATAAAAAACATCCCGGGTATTACGGTATTGAATGTTTCCAAATGGCTGAATGCAGTTACGATTGATACAACAGATCCTGCTGCGCTGGCCGCTGTCAATGCATTACCATTTGTACAAAGTACATCAGGCATCGCAGCTAAGACATCTATCACATCTTCCAATAAATTCGTGGAGGAAAATCCGGTAACCACTTTACCCCCGGTCGGAGCCAGGGTGGAAGGAACACAGTCCGATTTTTTTAATTATGGCACCAGCTCGTATAATGAGATACACCTGCACAAAGGAGAGTTCCTGCATAATATCGGTTTGCGCGGCCAGGGAATGCAGGTCGCCATGCTCGATGGCGGCTTTTTCAATTATACTACACTGGATGCGATGGACAGTATCATAACGAACGGGCAGGTGTTAAGTACCTGGGATTTTGTAAATCGTGAAGCCAGTGTAGTAGAAGATAATTCACACGGCATGATGTGCCTTTCCACTATTGCAGCCAATATCCCGGGACAATTCATTGGTAAAGCGCCAAAGGCAAACTTTCATTTATTTAAAACGGAAGACGTATCTTCTGAATCCCCGATCGAAGAGTTTAACTGGGTATGCGGGGCAGAAAGAGCGGATAGCACCGGGGCCGATGTGGTAAGTTCTTCAGTGGGCTATAATACATTTGACAATGCTGCACTGAACTATTCATACAGTGATATGAATGGCAATACAGCTATAAGTACAACAGGCGCTGACCTTGCAGCAAAAAAAGGTCTCATTATTTTCCAATCTGCAGGTAACTATGGAACAGACAGCTGGCATTATTTGATTGCCCCTTCCGATGGAGACAGTGTAGTGGCTGTAGGCGCAGTAAATGCAGCAGGAGCAATATGGACCGGTTCCAGTTATGGACCTTCGTCTGATGGGCAGGTAAAACCAGATATGGCTTCCGTTGGTTTGAATGCCCTCGTACAGGGTACAGGAAATACTATTGGCGTTGGTACGGGTACATCCTTCGCCTGCCCGAATATGGCGGGTCTTGGAACCTGTCTCTGGCAGGGCTTCCCTGAATTCAATAATATGCGGATCATACGTGCACTGAGAGAAGCCGGAAGCATTTATACTACACCCAACGAAAGAATAGGCTATGGCATACCTGACATGAAAGTCGCATTTACAACTCTCCTTGTAGAATATGCTACTTCCACCGCCACAGTTAATTCCTGCAATGCAACGCTGAACTGGAGCAGTAAAGATGTTTCGGCCATGAAATATGAAATAGAAAGAAAAGCACCCGGAGATGCAAATTTCACCAAGATCGCAGATATAACTCCGCAAGCCGGAAACGTTTTGGCTAATCACAGTTACCAATACACTAACACATTAAGCAATGTATTTGCGGGAACAATTTCCTATCGCATCCGCCAGGTGGTTGATACAGCTGCCGCCACTTTCTCCGCTGCTTTTATTGATACCGCTAATGTTGTAATTGCTGCGGCCTGCACAACTACAGGTATTAATGATCCTGATCCCAATGCAGACAAAATAACATTACAGCCTAACCCAACGAGCAGCGATGCAATTTTAGTTGTTCAGACAAGAAATGCGATCCCTAACATGCCGGTGAACATACATGATATGAAAGGAAGACTGGTAATGCAATTACGCAAATCAAAAGGAACAGGAAGAACTACTATTGACCTGCCTGTAAATAAATTAGCCAAAGGGAAATATATCATTACTGTTTACAACAACCAGAAACTTATTGCATCAACTGAGTTACTGAAATTATAAAGGCTTTTGAAGCAAAGCTGCAAACATCGTATCCGCTTTTTTATCATATCCTTTCAAAACTTCCATCTTTATTAATTGAATATTGAAATTTTGGATGATAAAATCTACAACGTCTTCATTTTCTTTTTTAAATACGGAGCAGGTAATATACAGTAAATGCCCGCCGGGCTGCAAATGAGTTATCACATTAGCTAAGATTTTCTTTTGTAAAGAAACATACTCATTGACCTTTTCATTTTCAAAATAATATAATTGTTCAGGTGTGCGGCTCCATGTACCGCTGCCAGAACAGGGAACATCGGCAAGGATAAACTGAAAGCCTGCCTGCCGGACAGGCATGTCAGCAGTACGAAGTCTAAAGTCTGAAGCCGCGAGGTCTGCCACAAAACTTTTATATTTTGTAATGCCCGCATCGCTAAATCGCTTTTTTAAATTTACTAAAATAGATTCCCGTATATCTGAAACGGTAAGTTCAATATCCTGGTAAAGGTCATAAAGCATAATTGACTTGCCACCACTGGCCGCACAACAATCCCAAACGGTCAACGGTTGAGCGCCGCTGATCAACAAAAAAAATTCCCCCACCCTTTGCGAACTATGATCCTGTACAACAGCTTCCCTATTTAATTCGATAGCGGTGTCAATTTTTGACGCGTTTGGTAAAGCAAGGCAAGTACCTGAAATTATTTGAAAATCAATTTCAGCATTTTTCAGTTTCTTTTTCGCTGTATCTTCTTTTCCCGGCCGCAGGCGAAGGAAAACGCCAGGCTGTTGTAAATGGGAAAGAATGAATGATGATTTTTCTATTCCAGTACTTACTTCATTGCTAAATGGAAATATATCTTCAAAAGAACTGGCTGCATTTAATAAAGAAAGTTTTTCATTTAACGGCAATGCTATTTTCTCATTCCAGCCAGGCCTTACCAGTTGTACTATTTCATTTGATTCATGAGAGCAAAGGAACAAACCCATTATGATCCTTTCTTCCACCGGCATATCCGCTTTCATTTTACCCATACGGAAATAGCTGTAACATAAATTACTGATCTGCTTACGGTCTTTTGAGCCGTATTTTTTATTCAGCGAAAAGAATTTTTTCAGAAATGAAGAAAGCGGCTCATTCCCCTTGTATTGCTGCAGAAGTTCCCTGGCTGTATTCAGGTATGAATAATATTTACTCATCGCGTCTTAAAACTAAATAAATCAAATGCCTGCTCCAGTAAGAACAGGCATTTCGAAAAACAGGTTTATATACCCCTGGAGAGAGGCATTAAAGTTCTAATAATGTCTTAACGGGATCTTTCCCTATCAGCAATTGTTCAGGATTCTCCAGTAATTCTTTTACCCTTACTAAGAAACTGACTGACTCACGGCCATCAACGATACGGTGATCATAACTCAAGGCAAGGTACATCATTGGCTTTATCACCACCTGCCCATTGATCGCCATAGGCCGCTCCTGTATTTTATGCATCCCAAGTATAGCGCTTTGCGGAATATTTATTATAGGAGTACTCATCAAAGAACCAAAGACGCCGCCATTGGTAATGGTAAATGTTCCGCCAGTCAATTCTTCCGCAGTGAGCTTGCTGTCCCTGGCTTTCCCGGCCAGTTCAATTACTTTCTTTTCTATATCAGCCATGCTCATACTTTCCACATTACGAATAACAGGCACCGTCAAACCACGGGGTGTACTCACCGCAATGCTTATATCAGCATAGTCATGATACAATAACTGGTCGCCGTCTATGTATGCGTTCACAGATGGCCATTCAGCCAGCGCCACCGAACAGGCTTTTGCAAAAAAACTCATAAAGCCAAGGCCTACTCCATGTATGTCTTTGAATTTGTCTTTGTATTTGCTGCGTATCTCCATGATACGGCTCATGTCCACTTCATTGAAAGTGGTGAGCATAGCTGTCGTGTTCTTCGCTTCAACTAATCTCCTTGAAATTGTCTTACGAAGGTTACTCATTTTTTCAATACGAATATTCCTGCTGAATAATTCAGCGCCTGAAAACGCTTTCTTGCCCGGATTACTTAAGACAGCCAGCACATCATCCTTTAATATTTTACCATGGTAGCCAGAAGGGGTAACAGATTTTGGATCTACTTTTTTATCAGCTATCATCGCCGATGCAACAGGAGTGGCTTTAATTTCTGTATCAAATATAACTGTTGCTACAGGTTGCTTTACTTCTTCTTTCTTTGGCTCTTCTTTCTTAAGTTCTTTCTTTTCTGCGACAGGGGTGCCGTTAGCAGCAGCTTTCGCAACAGGTTTTGCAGCCGCTTCATCAATGCTCGCCAGCAGGTCGCCTATTTTTAATGTATCACCTTCCTGTGCAGATGTTTTCAATACGCCGGCTTTTTCCGCATTCACTTCAAAAGTCGCTTTTTCGCTTTCCAGTTCAGCGATCACTTCGTCCCTGTCAACGTATTCACCGTCTTTTTTCAGCCATTTCAATAGCGTTACTTCACTGATGGACTCACCTACTGTTGGTACTTTTATATCAATCATAAACCCTCCGTCTCCCCTAAAGGGAGTGTTTAAACTCTTTATTTAAAAAAATCTGCCAGATATATTTATCCATTCCCTTAAAGGGACTATATAGAAAAAACCGTTTCAATAATTTCCGCCTGTTCCTGTGCATGCACTTTTGAATAGCCTGTAGCCACAGCAGCAGATGGCTGACGACTGATCACTCCATAATTAATACTCTTGAAATTCATTTGCAGGAATGAGGCGGCCCCCATATTCAATGGCTCTTCCTGTACCCAGAACCAGGTAGCCCTGTTGTATTTTTTATGAAGCTCCTCCAGTTGTTTGGCAGGAAAAGGATACAATTGCTCAATCCGGATAATAGCCATATCCTTCCTGTTTTCTTTTTGCTGGCGCTCCGCCAGGTCAAAATAAATTTTACCACTGCAGAATATAACTTTCTTTACTTTATCCGTCTCAGCAAAAGAATCGTCAATCACTTCTTTAAAACCGCCGGTCAAAAATTCCTCTTTGGCAGAATAGCTTCCCGGGTGGCGCAGGTTGGCTTTCGGAGAAAAATTAACCAATGGTTTACGAAAGGGCCATGCGATCTGCCTGCGCATGGCATGAAATAAATTAGCCGATGTAGTGATGTTTGTAACGATCATATTCAACTCAGCGCATGACTGAAGAAATCTTTCTAACCGTGCACTGCTATGCTCAGGGCCCTGTCCTTCATAACCATGCGGCAACAGCATAACGAGGCCATTCATACGGTTCCATTTCTGTTCACCGGCAGTAATGAACTGGTCAATCATTGACTGGGCTACATTCACAAAATCGCCAAACTGCGCTTCCCATAATACCAATGCATTTGGGTTTGCCAATGAATATCCATACTCAAAACCCAATACCGCGTATTCACTTAATAAAGAATTAAATATCCTGTACTGACCGGTAGCACCCGGGATCCGGCTCAACCTGTTATACGCATCATCATTGTTTTCATCACGCAGCACGGAATGACGATGAGAGAAAGTACCACGACGGATATCCTGTCCGCTCATGCGAACATCATTGCCATCCAAAAGCAAACTGCCATAGGCCATCAACTCACCACTGGCCCAGTCTAATTTCTGCTCTATGTCAAATAGTTTTATTTTGTCCTGTATGATCTTTTCAATTTTTCTCAATGGTTTGAAACCATCAGGCCATTTCATCATAGCCTCAAATACTTTTGTAAAATTTTCATCGCTGATAGCCGTAACAGGTGAATGGTCAAAATCGTCCTCTGCCGCTCTTCGCAGCTTTCGCCACCATATCTCCGGCTGCTGGTAATTATAGGGCAGTGGCTTTTGCTTTACTTCATCCAATCGTTCCTGCAGGTCGGCCCAGAATTTCTTTTCCATTTCTTTAGCCAGTTCCTGTGCATCAGCTTCACCATTCTCCAGTAAAAATTTTATATAGACTTCCCGTGGATTAGGATGCTTATCTATCAATGCATATAAATGTGGCTGGGTAAATTTCGGATCATCACCTTCATTATGACCATGACGGCGGTAACAAACCATATCTATAAACACATCCGAATTAAAATCCTGCCGATAGCGTGTGGCTATCTCGGCACATTTTAAAACCGCTTCCGGATCATCACCATTAACGTGAAATACCGGGGCCTGTACCGCTGCTGCCAGCGATGTACAATAATCGGAACTTCTTGCTTCATCAAAATCGGTGGTAAATCCAATCTGGTTATTAATAACAAAATGAATAGCGCCACCCACACCATAACCACTCAGCTTGCTCATCTGTATTAATTCATATACGATGCCCTGCCCGGCAACTGATGCATCACCATGAATCAATATCGGGAGTATCTTATCATAATCCGAATTATATAACACATCAGCTTTTGCTCTTGAAAATCCAACTACCACCGGGTCCACCGCTTCCAGGTGTGAAGGATTAGGCATTAACTTCAGGTGTACTGTTTTATTATTTGGTGTTGTTATCTCACTTCCAAAACCCATGTGATATTTTACATCCCCGCTTCCCATTGTCTGGTCCATCTTGCCTGTTCCTTCAAACTCACTGAATATCTGTTCGTAGGTTTTGCCCATAATATTGGCCAGTATATTCAGCCTTCCGCGATGCGCCATACCGATCACTACTTCATGTACATCATAATCAGCAGCTGTATTGATAATAGCATCCAAAGCCGCGATAGTCGTTTCACCGCCTTCTAATGAAAATCTTTTTTGTCCAACATATTTGGTATGAAGAAATTTTTCAAACATCACACCCTGGTTCAGTTTTTCGAGGATCCTTTTTTTCTTCTCCAATGGAACAGGATCAGAAAATTTCTTTTCCATTTCATTGGTCAGCCAGTTCACTTTTTCCTGGTTGCTGATGTATTTGAATTCGATACCCACATGACCGGCATACACTTTGTCCAGGTGCGCCCAGATATTTCTCAATGTTGACGGACCAATGCCAATCCTCTCACCCACCTGGAATACTTTGTCAAGATCGTCTTCACCAAGTCCAAAAAAAGAAAGTGTCAGGTTAGCATCACGATCCTTTCTTTCACGAATGGGATTTGTTTTTGCGATCAGGTGGCCTTTGTTTCGATATCCCAGTATCATCCGGTAAGCCCCGAGTTCTTTCTTCCAGTTGATACCATCGGCCTGAACAGGTACAGCAATTGCAGCAGGAGCAGCGGTTGTTTTAGCACCGTTTGAACCAACTTTACCATTACCAATAGCAAAATCAAATCCTTCAAAAAATTTTTTCAATTCAGGATCAACGCTATTGGGGTCTTTTATAAAATCATTGTAGAGATTTTCAATAAAATCCGGGTGAGAACTGGTGATATAAGAGAAATCCTTCATGAATGTGGATATTTATATGGCCATTTGGGGAAACAAATATCGCTTAAAAAGTCTGAAAATCAGGGGGCATTTTGATCAAAAGCTACTGGAAAAATTCTTGTAAGACGATACTCACTTCAAAATGATCTGCTGCTTAACATTGGCTGTCAGGCAAGTTACAGACAGTGTTTTCTGGTATCCTTTCAATTTCGGCGCTTTACCAACTAAAACTGCTGAAAATTTGGTAGTTAAGGCACTCAACCCTACCTTTGCCCTCCTTTAAAAATGATACGAAATGGCTAATCACAAGGCAACAAAAAAAGATGTACGTCAGGCCGCCAAACGCCGTGACAGAAATAAATATTACGGAAAGACAACCCGTAACGCGATCCGCGACCTGAAGGAAGAAAAAGGCGCAGAAATGGGTAAAAAATTGCCGGTAGTCGCCGCCATGATTGACAAACTGGCAAAACGCGGTGTCATTCACAAGAACAAAGCAGCCAACCTGAAAAGCAAGCTGACCAGGAAAGCAAACGCAGCTAAATAAAACTATCCGCATAAATTGTTTCAAAGGCATCTCATACGGGATGCTTTTTTATTTTGGCTTCCGTAGCTTTAATAAAGAAATATTTTACCAGCTTAGATTCCCTGGTCGGGCTGCAGGACGCTCCGTTCATCGTTTGATAATTCTAATCATCAATTATGCAAAAGCTATTTGTTCAATTATTATTGTCTTTAGTCGCAGTACACTCTTCTTATGCTCAAACTATCACAACAAAATTTGAAAGATCGGGTGGTAAAGAAACACCTACTTATTCTGAGATCATTGACTGGTGGCAAAAATTAGATCAGCAATCAGGTAAAGTAAAAATGCTGCCGATGGGAATGACCGATGCAGGATTTCCATTGCACCTCATTGTAGTTTCCAATAATGGCGATCATAATTTCGAAAATATCCGGAAGAATAATAAACGGGTCATTCTTATCAACAATGGCATTCATCCCGGTGAGCCGGATGGAGTGGATGCCAGCATGTTACTGGCAAGGGACATTGTTATCAATAAATATAAAATACCGGGTAACATTGTTCTCGCCATCATACCTATTTATAATATAGGCGGTTGTCTCAACCGTAGCGCCAATTACCGTGTTGATCAGAATGGCCCTGAAGAATTTGGTTTTCGCGGCAACTCACAGAACCTTGACCTGAACAGGGATTTCATCAAATGTGATTCAAAAGACGCAAGGGCATTCACAGAAATATTTCATCTCACCGATCCTGATGTATTTGTTGACAATCATGTAAGCAATGGCGCCGATTACCAGCATATAATGACTTTGTTAACCACCCAGCACAATAAACTTGGCGGAGTAATGGGTGAATTTCTTAACAAACAATTTGAACCAGCCCTTTACTCGTTGATGAAAGAAAAAGGATTTGATCTTATTCCTTATGTCAACCATTTTGATGATAGGCCGGAAAATGGCTGGCCAGAATTCTGGGACAGCCCACGCTATGGAAGCGGTTATGCTACTTTGTGGCATACATTTTCATTTGTTCCAGAAACGCACCTGCTGAAACCTTATGAGCAAAGGGTGAAAGCAACCTATGCATTGATGCAATCATTCATTGAATTCACAGCAAGAAACAGCGAACAGATAAAGAACCTGCGAAATCAAACCAAACAATCCGTAAAATCCATGACGGATTTCCCCGTTAGCTGGTCATTGGATCGTTCGCAATTCAAGGAAGTATTATACAAAGGATATGAATCAGGTCATAAACCAAGTGACGTGTCTGGTTTGCCAAGATTATATTATGACCGGAGCAGGCCTTTTGAAAAAACAATAAAAATATTTAATTACTTCCCTGTTAAATCAACGATTAAAAAACCAGCCGCTTATATCATTCCGCAGGGCTGGTGGAAAGTAATAGACTTGCTCAGGCTGAACAAAGTACAGATGAGCCAGTTTAAAAAGGATACAAGTATTGAAGCAGAAGTATACAAAATTGAAGATTATAAAACATCTCCGCGGCAATATGAAATGCATCATCCTAACAGTGATACAAAAATTTCTTCATCGCTGCAAAAAGTACAATTTAAAAAAGGCGACTGGTATATCCCTATGAACCAGGTTGCTAATCGTTTCTTACTTGAAACATTAGAGCCACAGGCGGAAGATTCTTATTTCGCCTGGAATTATTTTGATGCAATACTTGGGCAAAAAGAAGGTTACTCTGCTTATGTCTTTGAGGATATAGCGGCTGATTACTTAAAAACTAACCCGGGCTTAAAGTCAAAACTGGAACAAAGAAGAATTACTGATACAGCATTTGCCAAAGATGGACGGGCTCAATTGAATTTTGTGTACCAGAATTCTCCATGGTTTGAACCTGCGTATCTACAGTATCCTGTTTACAGGCTACAATAATTATTTGGCAACTTCCCGTAGTAGTTGTTTTTTTTCAGGTTGCACTTCTGTCTTATCAATTCTTTTAAAAATAGTGCGCCCGATGATCAGGCTAAGAATTAAAACGAATATGCTCAGATAACCAACCCAGTCATAGTTATACATTTTATGCGATGCTTTATCTGTATGTATAATAACTCCGGCAGCCAGGGAAGCAATCCCTTGCCCTAATTGCTGCACACTTCCATTCACACTCATAAAACTACCCCGCTGGTCCTGAGATACCACTTCGCTGATCATAGCCTGTGCCACTACTATCCTGCTGGTAACCACCAAAAAAAGGATGGTAAAAAATCCGAGCGCTACCGTTATATGCATATCCGGCATATTAGTGAGAATTATTACAAGAAATAAAGAAAGAAAAAGAGACCAAAGAAAAACCGGCAACTTCCCTTTTTTATCAGAGAAACGACCTAAATATATTGCAGATACAAATGAAGCTATGCCTCCACATAATAAGATCAGCGGTATCTGTTCTTTTGTAAAACCTTTATTAAATTCGAGATAGGATGGTATAAAAGGAATTACTAAAAAATGACCAAGCATAAATAGACAAGAAAAGATAAGGGCCGCCCGCTGCACGGGTATTTTCATTGTTTTGACCAGGGCGTCGAACCTGGAATTGTTTTGATTGACCCCGATATGGTCTGTCATTGCTGGCAGAAATTTTATTATAAAAGGAATCAGTATCACACCCAGTGAGCCAATGATGAGAAAAGGAATATGCCAGTTGAAATTAAAAAGGTTGGTAAGATAGAGGGATAAAGGAATTCCTATTACAGCGGCCACAGCAAACGCACTCATAACTGCGCCCATAGCCCTCCCCCTTCTCTCGTAAGTAAACAGGTCAGCAATAATTGAAAGAACCTGGGCGCCCAAAATACCTACGAATAATCCTGCAAATACTCTTGATGCGAGTAGCAGGCCGTAGGTTGGCGCAAGCCCACAGGCAATTGTTCCCAGTAAGAAACCAATATATCCGAAGATCAACGATTTTTTCCTGTCAAACCGGTCTACAAGCAGTGCTACGATTAAACCGGAAACAAAAGCACTAACTGAATAAGAAGCGACCAACATGCTAAACTGAAATGCTGATATATTAAAATACGGTACCAGGTAAATACTCAACGGCACCATGATGATAAAATCAAGTATATGCGTAAAGTTTAGGGCTGCAAGTATAAAAATTATAATGTGTTCTTTTTTATTCATTTTTAAAGAAGTGCAGCAAAGATTACTGAAAATACTAATAAAACAATAAGGCGGGCTATTTTATCTATTAACCTAAATTGAAATGGATGGCAATAAAGATCGTTTGAGTAAATAGAATAATTTATTCTAAACAGGTTTTTAGTTAATAAGTAAAAGTGATTGGTAATAGGCACCTGAAATTTAATCCGGTCTAAAATTCCAATTTCCAAACCTGATCTGAATATCCATTACCAGTAGCTGAAGCTCCTGTTATGTATATTGCATTATTGACAGAAATCATACCTGAAATAATAATGGCCTGGTCCAGTATTCCAATTGACCATGTGTCATTTATAGCATCGTAAATATCAAATTTATTTTTTTCTGTCCCATCATTACCCCAAAAAACAACATTATTATCTTTCCTGGCGGTGCGGTATTGAGAAAAAGAATTGGCCTGAAAAAGACAGGCGAAAGTGGTTGATTGAGTATTGAAATCAAAAAACTCAACCTCATTTGTAATACCATTGGAAGTTGTACCTCCTGCCCATAAAGTCTTTCCACGCATTCCTACGCTGGCTATCCCAAATTTTGGTTTACTAAGAGAGGATACCGACCACGCATCCGTTGATGGGTCGTATATATCAATTGCATTAGAAGCCATACCACCAGAAATCGTAGAGCCTCCTCCGGCAAAATAAAGTTTACCCTGAACGTTTGCAGGAGAAATTAAATAGCGGGGTTGGCTTAAATTTTTTGTGGACCATGAATTGTTTCCGCTATTGTATATAAAAACAGAATTTCCCCCGGCAAAAAAAACCTTGGCCCCAACAGCAATTGAAGAAAAATGACCGGGTTGTGGTAATTCAACAACAGACCAGGAACCTGATAAAGCATCGAAAACATCTATTCGCGATGTTTGCCTGACAGCCGGAGTTGTCGCGGTACCTCCTGCAAAAAAAACCTTGTCGCTTGCTGTTACAGCCGCTAATCCCCATCGTGGCTGACTTAACTCGGCAGTATTCCAGGAACCGGTATTGATATCTAAAATATCTACCCTTGATGAAAAATGCGGACCGGGGCTGGTGGATGGGGTTGTTCCGCCTGCAAAGAAAATCTTGTTTGCAATGGTTGCAACCGCACTGACTTTCCTTTGCTGAGACAAGGTTCCGGCAGGAATTAATTGAGCCTGGATGACAGGTCTGTTAATAGCCTTCACTTGTATAAAGAGTGTATCATCGTCTGTCGCGCCGTTATTATCTGTTACTACTAACCGAAAACTATATGTACCGGGAAGCAAATTGGTAATACCTGTTGTTACAGAGTTAGGGTTAACAAATGCTACAGAAAAGTTAGTGCCGGTAATTAATGTCCATTGATAGGAAACTATGAAACCATCTGGATCAGCAGATCTGCTTCCGTCTAAAAAAATTAGCGGAGAAGCCAGGCCGCAATTTTGCAATTCATAGTTTACTGTTGTATCATTTCCTGCTTTAGCGATTGGTGGCAGACCTGTAATGGCTTTAACCGTGATAGTAACGGTATCTTTTGAAAATAAACCGCCGGCATCTGTTACAATAAGCTCAAACTGATAAACACCCTGCAAAAGTCCTTCAACCTGTGTTTGTATCCCGATTGGATTTAATATAGTAACAATCGAGGGGCCGGAAATTTTTGTCCATGCATAACTGAGTATATTATTATCCGGATCATGGGATGCGCTTCCATCAATGACAACTGAATTCAGGGGTACGGTAATTGCAGTGTCTCTTCCCGCGTCTGCAAGCGGCGGGTGATTGGTGGGTACTGCGTCAACAATAATTTCCGTTGTATCCATTGAAAAAAGTCCCCCATTGTCGGTTACCTTTAGTTCAAACTGATATTTACCGGCTTGAAGAGAGGTAACTTTTGTTACAGATGATGAAGCGGAAAGAATGCTGAATAAAGCAGGACCAGAAATTTTTGTCCATCTAAAATCTACGATTGAACCATCAGGATCACTGGATGAGGCTCCATTCAATGCGATACTATCTGTTGGCAAAGTGATTAATTGGTCGTTACCGGCATTTGCAATAGGCGGTTCATTTACACCTTTGCAATTTTCACACGAATATTCCCTCTGGCAGGAAAAAAACAAATACCAAGTAATAAGAATAAGCAGTATTTTTCTTAATAATAGTTTCATGGTTTACATCCTACTATTATAACTATTTAAAGTTGATAATAACCGGCCAAAAACATCCACCCCCATTTTATTTAATGTTTCAAATTGCAAATATTCAAAATAAAAAAAAGCCTTAGCCCATCTTAAATTAAACAAAATAATTCAATGCCGGCTATGATGAGAACAGTCACTATGGAAAACAAAAAAGCCCCTCTCGTTTAAAACGAGAAGGGCTATTAATAAATATGGCAGCTACCTACTCTCCCGCATTGTTGTGCAGTACCATCGGCCATAAGGAGGTTAACTACTCTGTTCGGTATGGGAAGAGGTGAACACCCTTGGAAAAACCACCATAAAAAGATCAAAATTCCAAAAGCAAATTCCAGTGATCCAATTTGGAATTTGTGATTTGTTATTCGGAATTTAATAATGTCATATTGGGAAATGTTAGAAGGAGTCTCTGATATATTCATTTTTAGAAAATGAATAAAAAAATTAAAGCGTACGGGCAATTAGTACTACTCGGCTTTAATGTTACCACTTTTACACCTGTAGCCTATCAACGTCATAGTCTCTGACGGCCCTTAAAAGTAAACTCATCTTAAGGAAGGTTTCACGCTTAGATGCTTTCAGCGTTTATCCTGGCCACACTTAGCTACTCAGCATTGCACCTGGCGGCA
>JAATGJ010000053.1 GCA_015654695.1 Chitinophagales bacterium
CCAAACCGGTTATCAGTTTTGAAAAACCGGTTGAGCGCTCATCCACTGTACCTGCTATCAGTGACTTTAGCCGGCGCCAGGGTTTTTCTGTTTATATAGATGCGGTGCTGAATTATGATTCACTCAGTACTATCATGAACCGCCAGTTGACCAATAAAGAATTTGATTTTAAGAAAGGCCCGGTGAAAAAGAAATTTATTATACAGGATTGCAAACTCGTTGGAGAAGGGAATGAAAAGCTGATCATCAGGGTAAATTTTGGCGGCACGAATGAAGGAACAGTTTACCTGACAGGCAAACCGGTATATAACAAAGAAACCCGTATCCTGGAAATAAAGGATATTGACTTTGATATTAAATCAAAGAACGCTTTGCTGAAATCAGCGGAATGGCTTTTCAGCAAAAGGATCACCGGCGAGATCAGCAAATACACTAAGTATGACCTTACTTCTTTTATTGATACCGCTAAAGCTACTATCAACCAGCAACTGAACCGGGAATGGATAAAAGGTATCAGCAGTTATGGAAATATGGAAGAAATAAAACTGGTAGGCATTTATCCGCTGAGCCGCTACCTTGTTATCAGGAGTAATTGCACCGGCATATTATCCGTCCGGGTAGAATCGGCTGCGCTCAGCCTGTAGTTTCTTCCTCCGCAGTACCTGCTTTGAAAGAAAAATGTCTTTGGGCCAGGTAGCTGAATACAATAACTATGGATGTGGTGAGTATTTGTGCAAATACCGCATAGATATGGAAACGTTCTACAAATATTTTAAGCAGGATGTAGTTCAGTACCAGGTTGAACATACATATCATGAAATAACGAAAAAGCTGGATCCTTCCTTTCATTTTTGAATCGCTGAAGACCACATATTTCGACATAAAGAACCCAATAGGAAAATTGATACAGAAAGCAATAAACAATGCTGCAATGTGGGCCTTGAAAGCATAGAATCCAAAATGAAGTTCTTTTTCTCCCAGTATATATTTAAAGCTGATAAAATAAATAAAAAAACCAAATAATGTATTAGCTCCTCCGGATGCTGCATAGCGAAAGGTCTGCAGATTCATCAACCGGCGGAAAGGCGGATAAAAAAAATCTATCATGGGAAGGATCAGGTCCCTTGCATTATGTATATGCCTTTTCATGCGGCGGCAAAGGTAATTGAAACAAATACGAAAGGCAAAATCAGGAGAAAAGCTTTCTCCTCTTCTTCTAGTGCTTTGTCAGTACCCTGTGCATACAGTTCCCTTTTATCATCTATGCCTTTGGGTGGCTTCGGAAGCGAAAGATGAGCGAAAGATGAACGAAGGATTCCTGCTTTTGACTAACTTACTGGTGACTCAACACTTTATGCTACGGTACAATTGCATTATTTTAAACTGAAACACTACCGGTTAACAACCGTAAATTTGCAGCCAAAACAGAGAAAGGATGAGCATTGTAAACGGGATAAAACCATTGGTGGTGACGGCGCTGAAGGAATTATATGATAAGGACCCGATAGCTATCGGGTTTAAAGAATCGGATCTTACTATCAGTATAACCAAGCCGGAATTTGAAGGAGATTATACTCTTGTTCTTTTTTCATTTGTAAAGCAATTAAAGAAATCGCCGGAGGAACTGGGAAAAGAGATCGGCGAAACACTGCTAAAAAACAACCCTGCATTATTTACTTCTTATAATGTAATAAAAGGATTTTTGAACCTGGTAATAGCTGACCGCTATTGGACAGGTTTTTTACAAACCAACTATGCTGACAAACGAATTGGTTTGAGGCCGGCTAACGGCCAGAAGATAATTGTAGAATACTCTTCACCCAATACGAATAAGCCTTTGCATCTGGGTCACCTGAGAAATAATTTCCTGGGATGGAGTGTGGCGGAAATATTAAAGACCACTGGCTATACCGTATTCAAGACAGCTATTTTGAATGACCGCGGTATCCATATCTGCAAATCAATGGTGGCCTGGCAATTATTCGCTAAAGGCGCAACACCTGATTCAACTGGTATAAAAGGAGATCATTTTGTAGGGGATTATTATGTGATGTTTGGAGTTGAGCATAAAAAAGAAATAGAGAAACTGGTAGCTGAAGGCGTGAACAAAGAGGAAGCTGAAAAAAATGCCCCGATGATGCTGGCAGCGCAGCAAATGCTGTTAGCTTGGGAAAACAATGATTCCGAAGTAAGGGAACTGTGGGAAAAAATGAACGGCTGGGTATATGAAGGATTTAATGAAACCTATAAAAAGATCGGAAGTGATTTTGATAAAAATTATTTTGAAAGCCAGACCTACCTGCTGGGAAAAGAAATTGTGGATGAAGGATTAAGCAAAGGCGTTTTCTTTAAAAAGGAAGATGGAAGCGTATGGATAGACCTGACCGCCGATGGACTGGATGAAAAATTGGTATTAAGAAAAGATGGTACTTCTGTTTATATCACGCAAGACCTGGGCTTAGCTGATAAAAAGTATGAAGAGTTTCCTTATGACCAGAGTATCTATGTAATAGCTGATGAACAGAATTATCACATGAAAGTGCTGAAACTGATCCTGCAGAAGTTAGGAAAACCCTATGCTGATGGAATTTATCATCTGAGCTATGGCCTGGTGGAATTGCCATCCGGCAGAATGAAGACCCGTGAAGGTACTGTAGTGGATGCAGATGATATGATTGAGGAGCTGAAGAAAGTAGCCCGGGAGAAAACAGAGGAACTGGGCAAGGTAAAAGATTTTAACCCGGGTGAACTGAATGAACTTTACGATACTATCGCATTGGGCGCCCTGAAGTTTTTCCTGTTGCGGGTAGATCCTAAAAAAAGAATGGTCTTTAATCCGGAGGAAAGCATAGATTTTCATGGCTTCACCGGGCCTTTTATTCAATTTATACATGCAAGGATCAAATCAATATTGAGAAAGGAAACTGCAGCCGGCAATGCCATAACAGGCCCTTTGTTGCCAAAGGAAAAAGAATTGATCGTATTGCTAGAGCAATATACCGCAGTATTAGAACAGTCGCTGAAGGAGCATAATCCTTCAGTCATTGCAGTATATATTTATGAAGTAGCCAAAAATTTTAGTTCTTTCTATACGGAACATTCTGTGTTAACTGCCGAATCGGAAGAGAAGAAACAATTACGGCTGCAGCTTTCAGAGCTTACCGCTAATGTGATCGCTTCATCTATGGGTTTGCTGGGTATCAGGGTGCCGGAAAGAATGTAGTTTTAAAAGAAATGAAAAACAGGAACAGTATTATTAAGATTACAATAATAAGGTATTATACAAGTAATACGCAGGTTGCAGAGCCGGGTATCATCGGAACAATTTTCCGGGAACCGGGGGCAAACCAGCGGCAGGAAAGTGGCAGTTTCTTAGAAGAAACCACTGTACTATACTTTGATAATGTAAAGCTTATAAGAAATAAGTACTGATGCTGAACCGTTATGTTTAATCATCGCATAACAGTTGAGATCCAAAAAGATAGGTACAGATTTCTGATCGGATACATGGCTGAACTTCGCCCTTTTTTTTGTCAGAATATTTGCATTTCCACAAAAAAGACTATATGTTTGTAGCGTCAATTAAAGAAAACTAAGAAAACTAAGACTCCCCTATTTCCAGTACCTGTAAATGCCAACCTGTTTTTTTCAACTAATATCATCTATGAATCTTGTTTAGCAGGCTCTGAAGCATATTTTTTTCCATGCTATTTGTCTGCCAGTTTTTTAGAAAAGAGGTTCTGTCTATTGATAGTTAGTTAAATCCCGGGTAGAATACAGCCAGGGTAAAATCCAAACTAGTTAAACCATATAAATAGCGCATATTAAACTACCATTAATTACAAATTTATACTGGTTATGAAAAAATACTTTGGCGTTCATCTTGAATTTGATAAAGCAAAAGTTGATTCTATCATTCAAACAACTATTGCAGAAGGCGGAAAAGGCTATGTATGTTCTGTTGAGAGCAACAATATGGCTACCGGCAACAGGAGCGCCGCTTTTATGAACGTACTGAATAACGCCCTGGTAAATATTTGCGACGGATCCATGCTGGCTATGATACTAGGAACTGTTCATGGAAAGAAACTAAAACCTTATGTAGGCGCTGATCTCTTTACCAATTATGTACACATGTGCCGATATAAACAGTTCTTTCTTGGAAATACGAGGGAAGTATTGGATGGCCTGCGTGCTAATCTTTCAAAAGTTGATCCGGCTATTGCATCTATGCCATTTGAGGAATTACCATTCAGGAAAGTAGAAGATTTCGATTATAAAGGTATTGCTGAGATGATCAACAAAGAGCAGCCTGATATTATCTGGGTATCATTAGGCGCCCCCAAGCAGGAAGAATTCATGTACAGGCTGTTGCCGTACCTGGATAGAGGCGTAATGTTTGGGTTTGGGGCTATTTTTAATTTCAATGCCGGCGCCGGACCTGTTAAACGTGCTCCGAAGCTTATGCTGAAATTAAAATCAGAATGGCTGTACAGGGCTTTTGAACAACCCAAGAAAAACATTCCACGCTATTGGAATTTTGTCAAACAACTTCCGAAACTAGTCCTTATTGAACATAAACAATTAAAAAATAACAAAGTATGAAAACAGCATTAGTATGCGGTGCCGGCGGATTTATTGGCGGGCATTTAGTAACCCGTTTGAAAAAAGAAGGCTATTGGGTAAGAGGTGTTGATTTGAAAGAAAATGAATATGGCAATTGCCCTTCTGATGAATTCGTTGTTGGTGATCTCCGTGACCCTCTCGTGGTAGCAAAAGTTGTTACCTCAGACTTAAATGAGATTTATCAATTAGCAGCCGATATGGGAGGCGCCGGTTTTATATCTACAGGTATAAACGATGCTGCCATTATGCATAACAGCGCCCTGATCAATTTGAATGTACTGGAAGAAGCAAGGGTAAAAGGAATAAAAAAGATTTTCTATACGTCTACAGCCTGTGTGTACCCGGAATACAACCAGATGGATCCTAATAACCCGAAATGTTCTGAAGATTCAGTGTATCCCGCAGAACCGGATAGCGAGTATGGCTGGGAAAAGTTATTTTCTGAAAGGATGTACCTGACTTATGGACGTACCTGTAACATGACTGTTAAGATCACACGTCTTCATAATATATTCGGGCCACTTGGTACCTGGACTGGCGGAAGGGAAAAAGCTCCCGCTGCTATATGCCGTAAAGTAGCTGAAGCTCCTGAAGGCGGAACCATTGAGATCTGGGGTGATGGTTTACAAACACGTTCTTTCCTTCTGGTGTATGAGTGCGTAGAAGGTATCAGGAGACTGATGGAAAGTCCTGATTTCGCAGGCCCGGTGAATATCGGATCTGAAGAGATGATCTCCATGAATGATTTTGCTAAAATGGTCATTGATATTTCTGGTAAAAACCTGACGATAAAAAACATCACAGGTCCTACAGGCGTGAGGGGAAGAAATTCAGACAACGCCCTGATCCGCGAAAAGCTGAACTGGGCTCCATCTCAGCCGCTCAGGGCAGGTGTTGAAACAACCTACAAATGGATTGCAGAGCAGGTTGAAAAAGAACGCCGGGCTAAACAAACCGAACCTATTTTATCAGCAAAACATAAACACGTAGCTTAATTATTAATTACGAAATAACTAAAAGAGGCTGTCTTAAAAAAATGAGACAGCCTCTTTTTTCATTTTGTTAAGCTGAGTAATAATGGGAAACAAACCAGGGAATTCCTGATAATCTTCTGTATTCAAAAAAAACGGCAGGCTTATAAAGCTTGCCGTTTAAGTATTGTCAATTACGAGTTATATTATAACCCTCCCGGCATCTGTTTCTTCTGCTTAAACGAAGCCAGGCTTGGGTCCATCTCAATAGCTTTATCGCAAAGCAGTTGTCCTTTTTCTTTATCGCCTTTCTTCTGGTAACTCATGCCGATCATATATAATGCGGAAGCATTTTTCATATCATAACTGAGTATCTTATCCCAGTAATCAATAGCCTCCTGGTATTTGCCTTTGTAGTAATAAGCTTCGGCCACCATGTTCAGTATATTGATATCGCTTGGTTTTCTTTTTAATATTTCAGTCATAATAGCCACTCCCTTATCAAGGTTGCCCACATTCAGGTAAGCGATACCCAGGTTCTCCAGGTAGTCATTGTCTCTTTTTAATCCTTTATTACCTGCTTCCAGCATATATTTCAATGCATTCTTATCATCATTCATGGCGTAATAGACCATGCTCATTTCATATATCCAGTAAGCCTTCGTTGTATCAAGTTGAACGGCTTTTTGAAAAAAGGGGATAGCCTGTTTGTAGTTCAGCATATCCGCATAGCTGCGGGCGATCATATAAGGCACTTCTGCATTTTTCGGATCTTCTTTAGCCGCATCATTTAATACCTGTATGGCCTCCCCATAGTTTTCCTGGTCGTAGCGGACTTTACCGATATAGTAATTTACTTTTTCAGAAGGATCAGCCTGTTTCAGTTTAGTGGCATAAAGAACTACATCATCAGGTTGTTTCAGGTTATGGGAAAGGGTCAGCAATTGTTTGTAGTTAGCGGCAGACACATCGCCAAGCGTTTCCAGTTTTTTATACGTCTCTAAGGCATTATGATATTTGCGTAGATCAAGATAAGCGGACGCAAGTTCAGTTAAAGCTATTTTATGACCTGCATCATACTTAATGGCTTTTTCAAACTGCTTCAATGATTCCATACGCCGGCCATTTTGTTTTTCCACTAAACCTTTTTGTAAATAATGGTCGGCGCTGTCTTTATTTTGTGAAAAAGCAAAAGATGAAGAGGCCAGTAAAAATAACAGGGCTGGAATTGCACAGAGCTTAAGGCTCTTCTTCATGCGGTTTTTTAATAAGGTTAGCATTTCAGGATGTTTAAAATGGTTAATAAACCATGTTTTATTTACACGATTTAAATCATTACGGATTTAAAAAATACAAATTATTTCAGGATCAACCCAGCTAAAGGGGGTAAATTTAATTTAAGCCGGTATATCTTCTGATCACCGTCCACTAATTCAGATCGTATTTCCGGGTTATAAACGTTGCCGGTTCCCCAGTATATTGTCTTGTCGCTGTTGAATATTTCGGTGGAATAGGCCTTTCCTCTTACATATACCTCCCAGTCGTTACGGACTACCGGTGTCATATTAAGTATTATCAGCAGGTCTTCATCATGGGTCTTCCCCTTTCGCCGGAAAACCATAACAGATTCTTCCCGGTGATTCAGGTCCACCCACTCAAAGCCATACATATTGAACTGGTTCTCATAAAGCGCCGGTTGTGACCGCAGCAGCTTGTTCAGATCAGTTACACAGGCTTTTAGCATCTTATGCGGATCATACTGAAGTAAGTGCCAGTCTAATTCCGATTTATAATTCCATTCGCTGGTCTGGCCAAACTCATTGCCCATAAACAATAGTTTAGCCCCGGGATGTACCCACATATACGTATATAACAAACGGAGATTGGCGCATTTCTGCCATTCATCTCCCGGCATTTTGAAAAGCATCGGGCTTTTACCATGAACTACCTCGTCATGACTGAGCGGCAACATGAAATTTTCGTCGTAATAATACATCATGCTGAAACAAAACTTATCCTGGTTAAACTTCCTTGCTACGGGGTCCAATTCAAAATAATCCAGTGTATCATGCATCCATCCCATCATCCATTTCATACCAAATCCCAGTCCGTCACCGGAAGTAGGTTTAGTAACACCCGGCCAGTCAGTGGCTTCTTCCGCTATCATTTGCACATCAGGAAAATCCCTGTATATCGTTTGGTTCAGGTCTTTGATAAATGAGATCGCTTCCAAGTTACCATCACCACCATGTTCATTCGGTTCCCACTCCCCTTCTTCCCGTGAATAATTCAATTTAAGCATCGAACTTACAGCGTCCACACGAATGCCATCAATATGAAACATATCAAACCAAAACCTGGCGCTGCTGATCAAAAATGATTTTACCTCTCCTCTTTTATAATTAAAAATATAGCTGTTCCAGTCCGGGTGAAAGCCTTTGCGCATGTCGGCATACTCATACGTATGTGTACCATCAAACATAAAAAGTCCGTGCGAATCATACGGAAAATGGGAAGGCACCCAATCCATGATCACACCAATATCTTCTTTGTGAAAGGCTTCGATCAGCCGCATCAAACCCTGCGGGTCACCAAACCTTGATGTGGAAGCAAAGAAGCCTGTGCATTGATAACCCCAGCTTCCATCAAAGGGATGTTCCATTACGGGCATGAACTCTACATGGGTGAATCCCATTTCTTTTACATAAGGAACTAACCGTTCCCGTATCTGGTCGTAGGTGTTGTAGGTTTCTTCATCATTCTTATCAGGGCGCTGCCAACTGGTAAGATGCACTTCATAAACACTCCATGGTGCGTCCAATGCATTATGCTTTATTCTTTTCTTCATCCATTCCTCATCCTTCCATTCATAATACATATCCCAGGTAATAGTTGCCGTGTCCGGTCTTTTTTCCCAGAAATTAGCCAGCGGATCTCCTTTGTCTGTTTCCCGGCCATGATAGCCTATAATATGATATTTGTAAGCTTCACCCAGTTTAAACGCGGGAATGAAACCCTCCCAGATGCCGCTTTTGTCCCAGCGGGGATATAGCTCATATTCGTTTTTTTTCCAATGATTAAAATTGCCCATGACAGAAACCGAAGTAGCGTTAGGCGCCCACATGCAGAAATAGATGCCCCATATATCATTCACTTGTATGGAATGTGAACCGAATTTTTTGTAGATACTGTAATTAGTGCCTTGCTGGTAATTGCGCACATCTTCATCAGTCAGTAATGAATAATTCCAAACGTTTTTGCTGACATCCACATAGTTTTCTTCTTCATATTTCCTGGGAATGCCATTTGTTTTTTCTATCTGGCCGGCATAATTTTTTTCTTCTGGCATTTTATGGAATTGAAAAGTCAGTGCATCTGGTGTTGAACTTACGGCTTTTTATTGAAATATTAACAGGAATGTAAAATAATTGACAGCGGCTTTTGACCGCAAACTGGCAATTTTGTACCGGTCTTGTAAATATGGTCTTGCGCTACGAGTATAAACTATATTTTGCTGCTTTGAATCACTAACCATTCACACTATGAGAAAGTTCTTATCCGTCTTTTTGCTCACCTGTATTTCACAAGCGATTTTCTGCCAAACTTCTTCCATAAAAGGAACGATCCGCGACACGCTGGAAAAGAAAAATCTTCCCAATGCTGTTGTATCGTTGCTGCGGAATAAAGATTCGGTATTGGTAAAATTCACCCGCACTGACAGCCAGGGGAGTTTTACTGTAACCAATCTTTCGCAGGGCGATTATATTATGATGATCACTTATCCGAAATTCGCCGACTTTGCCGATAAGATCACGTTGTCATCCGGTGTATTGGATCTGGGAAATATCCCGCTTACGCCGAAAAGTGTTCTTTTAGGGGAGGTAATAATAAGAACCAATGCCGCTATCAGGATAAAAGGTGATACCACGGAATTCACTGCTGATAGTTTTAAAGTAAAAGAAGGAGCTACAGTGGAAGAATTGCTTAAACAGATTCCCGGCATGCAGGTTAACAGTAAAGGTGAAATAACGTCCCAGGGTAAAAGGGTGGATAAAGTACTGGTGGATGGTGAAGAATTTTTCGGGGAGGACCCCACTATCGCTACGCAAAATATTGGCGCCAAAGCGGTGGATAAAGTGCAGGTATATGATACAAAAACTGAACAGGACCAGCTAAAGGGTATCGGCGCTTCGGGAGATGGTAATAAAACGATTAATATTAAATTAAAAGAAAGCGCTAAGAAAGGATATTTTGGTACGGTGGAGAGCGGCACTGATTTCAATAAACTGCTGAACGGGAAATTGATGTACAATAAATTCAGGGGGAATAAAAAGGTATCCGTGTATGCTACAAAAAGCAATACCAATACGGGTAGCCTGGGGTGGGAAGAAAGAAGTAAACTGGGTATAGAAGAAGACTATGAATATGATGAGATCAGCGGGTATTACTATAGCTATGGTGATGGCGAAAATGATTTTAATGACTGGAACCTCAAAGGGATACCCAACGCCTATACAGCAGGCGCTTTGTATGGCGATAAGTGGAATGAAGAAAAAAATAAACTGAACCTCTCCTATCTTTATAACCGGCTGGGGACAACCAATACCACGAGAACTATTTCTCAAACCCTGCTGGAAGACACTACGTATTTTAATAATGCCGTTTCAAAAAGCAAAGGACTTTCACAGCGTCATGCATTAAATGGAAAGTATGAATGGAAAATAGATTCCCTGGCTTCCATCAAATATACGATCGCCGGTAAGTACAGTTTAAAAGATACCTATACTGAAAGCTCCAGTGAGGCGCTGGATGAGAATAAAGAATTTGTGAACACAAACAGCAGGATAAACGAAGTGAATTCGACGAAGAAACAATTGGACAACCTGCTTACTTATAAACAATTATTCCATAAGAAAAACCGGCAGTTAATCGCTACGTTCAGGCTTGGGATCATCAATGATGAACAAACCGGTAAGCTTGTATCTACCACCAATTTTTACAGGAACGGCGTCCTTGATTCCACTGATATTATTGATCAGCTGAAACTGAACAGCAGTAATTCCACTACCATTGGCACCAAGATCACTTATAATGAACCACTAAACGATAAATGGAACCTCGTAGGTGAATACAGCTTTAATAATAATCACTCCATTTCCCACCGCAACAGTTTTGATAAAGGCGTGGATCAAAAATACTCGGAGCTGAATACAGTGTTCAGCAATAATTTTGACCTTACTGCTTTATCCAACAGCGGAACAATCACGGCAAGATATGTGGGCAAAAAATTGAGCGCTGCTTTTGGTACAGGCCTCTCAGCCATCCGGCTTAACCTTGATAATCCTGATGCGAACACTAAAACAAAATATAACTTTACCGGTTTTACACCACAGGCCCGGTTGGGTTATAAATTAAAGGCTCAAACAAATATTTCATTTTCCTATCGTGGTAATACAGTGCAGCCTTCTATCAGCCAGCTTCAGCCGCTCCGTAATAATAATGATCCCCTTAGTATATATGTGGGCAACCCTGACCTGAAAGTCGGATTTAACCACAATGTGAATTTGAGTTATAATGATTATAAAGTAATGAAAGGCCGGTATGTATTTGCAAGTCTCTATGCCAGTTTTTTAGAGAATGCTATTACCAACCAGAGTACGACAGATTCATTTGGCAAAACAACTTATGTGCCGGTGAATGTAAATGGCAATAACAACTGGGGTGTATACATAGCGTGGAATTCAGGGCAAGGCGATAAGAAATTTAATCATGAAATACAACCCCAGGCGAATGGCGGCCGGTCTATGAATTTCCTGAATGGAAAAGAAAATATAAACACCTATGCTAATATCAGCCTTACTTACCGGGTGCGCTATTCTGTGACGGACAAATACAATTTCAGCGCCGGCCCGCTGGTCAGGAGAAATATATCGAAGTCGTCGTTGCGGCCAACAGCCAATAATAATTACTGGAACTATGGCGGCCGGGCCGAAGGATATGTAAAGCTGCCCGGGAAACTGGACCTGAGTTCTGATGTTGATATCAACCTGCAGCAAAGAACCGATGCGTTCAGTAAGAATACAAACATCATTGTTTGGAATGCTGAACTAAGCCGGAAGTTCATGAAAGATAAATCGTTTAAGATCGGACTGATAGCGCATGATATATTGAACCAGAATATTGGCTTTAACAGAACGATCAATAGCAATTTTATCAATGAAGAACGGTTTGACAGGCTGGCACGTTATTTCCTGCTAACCGCTTCCTGGACCTTCAATAAAATGCCCGGAAAAAATTAATACCATGAAAAAGCAAATTATTCTCTTCGTTACCTGCCTTTCGTTTGTGTTGACGACAAGCGCACAGCAAATCTTTTTGGATAAAGTAAGTATTGAGTATGTCAAAACAGTGGCTGTTTGGCCATTGATAAAAGAAATAGAACCAGAGTGGTTTGAGCGTGGAAAGGATTATATGCCAAAACAAACGGTCAGCTATTTTAATTTTACCAGCGATGGCAGCAAGTCGTTGTATAAGCGCACCAAGGAAGCCGAAATACCAAGGAACATGTGGTTTCAGCCTTTTGCTGACAACAACCTGGTGTATAATGATTATACAGCCGGCACCACTATCTCCCAAAAGCCGATTTATGAAGATACCTACCTGGTGCAGGATAGTTTGCTGAACATTAAATGGAAAATAACCGCTGATACCCGAAATATCGCAGGCTTTGACTGCAGGAAAGCGATTGGCATTTTATTCGACACGGTTACCGTCTTTGCTTTTTATACAGATGAGATCATGATCAGCGGCGGCCCCGAAGGTATTAACGGATTGCCGGGTATGATATTGGGTATCGGCATTCCACGACTGCATACTACCTGGTTCGCCACGAAAGTGCAAACGACTGACATTAATAGTAAATCAATAGTACCTGCCACTAAAGGCAAGAAAGGAAACCGTGAATACATGCGTCTTTCGCTTACTAAGGATATGGAACGCTGGGAACAGTATGGAAAGAAAATGCTGATAGCCTTTGTGATCTGATTGTGGCTATAAAAAGTTTTTGCTACTTTTTTTAATTCTTTCAAATGGCTGTGTTCATTAAACAAGATTTGCAGGATCGGGAAGAATGAAGAAAGAAAATAATATCAGCCTTTTTATCTGAACGTTACCATTACTGGTACGTGGTCACTGTATCGGGTTCAGAATTTGTGTTTGCCGATTTCAATTAATTGGAGCTTGTCCGCCAGTGCGGCATTTTTAGCCCTGGATACCGTTGTTTTGATTTTCAGTTTGAAGATATGTTTACGTTCTCTATGAATTTTTAAAGCGACCTTCTCGGCTATAGTTTGTAGCGTTTCCTCAAGGGAATTTTGTAATACGTTTTCGTGTCCGTATTTTGTCCGCAACTTTCATTAGCTCTCTTGATTTTCGCTTGGAATCGGCCCCCCTTGCCTTTTGCTTTATGAATGGAATGTTGTCTGATGATGAATGCTTTTGAATTAATTTTTGAAAAGTTTCATAATAAGAGTATTTGCCAAAAATTTCAAACAGAAAATTTTTAAGCTCCTCTTTTGTGTTAAATCCTCCTTTGGGAACGATTCCATCTAGCAATCCTGCCCTTGCGAATGAATGTTCTTTGTCCAAAAGCTGATGTAAAAGCCATTCTCGTATGTCTTTAGTGTTTGAGAGCGAGAGAACGTATCCAATTGTGCATTTCAAAGTGTCATTTAAATCGCTATTTTCAAAAAGGTCAATTAATATTTTGGGGTCGAAAGGGTCACTGGGGCAGATTAATGACCTGACAAGACATTCGCCAGAACCAATATGCTCTTTGTAAATATCCGGAAGCCATTTTAAAATTACATTGCAAGCCCTTAGGGGTAAAAAGCCCTTTTGTTTATACAAATGATTAATGTCTTGAAACTCAAACCCAGCACTTTTAAGTTCATTAAATTAATTGTCGCTCTGTTAAACCCATAAAATTTTATACTTGAAGCGTATTGAATTAATTGCACACAACGTGTATTGTCGAATATACGAACATCAAGTTCTTTTGGGAGTAAAAAATTGTCTGACTTATTTTCAATTCCTTACATTCGTTTATGCAAGATTTTATCATGCCGCATGGAGTTGCGGCAATACAACCTTAATGCATGTATTTTATTTCATCAACTCAAAAACAAGCGCCCCCTCGGCTGTACTTTAAGTTCAGTAAGTCAGCTTATTTTATCGTAATGACTTTTGGGGGTCTTTGTAAAACTTTTTTGAATTCTCACCCTAAACCCGGTTTTTAGTTCTCCTGACAAAAAAGTAAATTTGTTGAAATGCATAAACTATGGAAATCACTCCATTAGATAGCGAGTTAAGCAAGCAATGGGCAAAGCTCACAACAGCCCAAAAAAGATCACTGGTAAGTGTTATTAAATTATTTGTTCATCAAGGGGAAGAATCATCCGGCCTTGAATTACAAGAAGCCGAAGTGGAATACAATTTCGAAAGTTATAGTAGCCAGGAAGAACTCCTGAAACAATTGAAAGAAAGCGAAAAGAAATCCCTGTTGCTATTGATCAAAACTTTTTTACAAACCAGGGATCAGAATTTTCAGCATGTTAGCATAGACCAATATAATAAAGAAATAGATGAAGCCATGAAACGGATAGATGCCGGTGAGTTTATTACACAAGAAGACCTGGAAAATGAAGCCGAACAATGGTAAGTAAAAAGCGGAGGATTGTATGGGATCTGGCTGCCCGTGCTTATCTCAGGCAAGCTATAGTTTATATTAAAAAAGACTCCCCGCAAAATGGCGATAAAGTAAAGAAAGATATTTTGGCTTCTGTATCTGCATTGACAAAACAGCCGGAAAAACAATATGCACCGGATAAATACAGAAAAAATAATGATGGCAACTACCGGGCATATGAATTACACCGCTTTCATATTTCCTATTTTATATCCGCTGACATTATCCGTATTGTAAGAATACGGCATACCAGTATGGAGCCAAAAGAATATTAATGATAATAAGGTAATATCCGATCCGGATTGCATTACTTCACCAACTCAAGAACAAACGATCCCTTCGGCTGTATTTCAAGCTCAGTAAATGAAATTGTATTACCACTGATCACATCTTTGATCTTTGTAAAACCTTTTGTTCTTTCAGCATAAGTATTCCAGCCGGGTTTGACGGGTTTGTCGCTGCTGTTGGTAACTATCATTATGGTTTGCCTGCTGTCGTAGCGGAAATAAATATATAACCCGTTTTTGGGAATGAACTGCATGGTCTTGCCAGTGGTAATAGCTGAGGAGCTTTTTCTGAAATGGGCCAACGCACTGGTATAATTGAATACTTCATTCTCTATTGCATTTCTTCCTGCTGCCGTGAACCGGCTGACAGCATCTTCTTTCCAGCCGCCGGGAAAATCTTCTCTTACGGTGGCATCCGTGTTTGTCTTTTTATTTTTCATGAGTACTTCTGTACCGTAATATAGTTGCGGGATGCCGCGCAACGTCATCAGCCAGTTAAGGCCCATTTTCAATTTGTTCCAGTCTTCATTCACTACGGAGAATACACGGTCCATATCATGGTTATCTAAAAAAATGCAGTTGTTCATCGGGTCTTTATACAATACATCCTGCGCCATGGTCATGTATAGCTTATTCACGCCATTCGTCCAGCTAAAGGGTTCATTCATGCCTGCCAGCGCGGCAAAAGCGATCTGGAAATCCAGCATCCCCTTCGCATTATGTTTGAAAGGAGCGGCTATATTGTTGCGGGTGAAATAAGCGTTCGCGGTAATTGAGTTCACCATTGATTCGCCAAAAACAGTTACCTGCGGAAATTCTTTTTCCAATGCGCTGTTAACATTATTCATAAACTGTTCATCACAGTATTTATAAGTATCCACCCGCCAGCCATCAATGCCATATTCTTCCGTTGTCCAGATAGCATGCTGAATAAGAAAGTTCGCGACAAAAGGATTTCGCTGGTTCAGGTCAGGCAGGTGCGGAACAAACCAGCCATCCAGCATTATTTTTTTATCAATTGCCGAAACATAAGGATCAAAAAAAACTTCTTCCCGGTGATTAGGCCCCTGGAAAGATGGCCAGTTATTCAACCAGTCTTTCATCGGCGGATCAAGTATGAACCAATGATGATTGCCGACATGATTATACACCGCATCCTGTATTACTTTCATTCCTTTTTTATGCAGTGTATTGCAAAACTCTTTATAGCCTTCATTGCCTCCAAATCTTTTGTCCACCTGGTAATGATCCGTGAACCAGTAACCATGATAACCTGCTACGCTGTTACCCCATTCACTCATCAGCGGCATATCATTTTCAATAACGGGTGTAAGCCAGAGTGTTGATACGCCTAACTGGTTTAAATAATCAAGGTGATCAGTTATTCCTTTGAAATCTCCGCCATGGCGGGAAAACATATTCTTCCTGTCGCTGGTCTTGTCCCTGTAATCAGCAATAATATCATTGGAGGGATCGCCATTGGCAAAACGGTCTGGCATTATGAGATAAATAAAATCTTTTGCAGTTACACCCTGGGCTCTTGTCTTACCATTTTCTTTGTTGCGGGCTTTTAGTTCGTAGCTGATGGTAAAAGGAGCGCCGGGTTTTGCAAAAGATAAAGTACGGTTACCGGGTTTTGCATTTTTATCTATTACCAGATCAACAAAAAGATAATTGGGGTTTTCAACACGATGAACAGCCTTTAAGGTAATACCATCCGCCAGCCTAATACCTGCGGCCGGCAATTTATACATGGGGATACTATTCGCAATATCTGCATGATGGATCATCAGTTGCAGGCTGCTGTTTTTCATACCCACCCACCAGTTGGTTGGATATACGTCATAAAAGTCAATGGCGAAGCTTTCTATTGAAATCAAAAAGAAAAGTATGGAAAGTATCTTTTTCATACAGCAATTTCATTTAATTCATTAATCAGATTCAGTGACACGCATACAGAGTAAAGCTGCAATAAGCATGAGGATACCCCCCGTTGCTACAAAAATGGTGCGGTTCCAGTCATATACATTTTCTAGTATCCAGTCAAAACTTAGGGCGGTAATGATCTCCGGAATTACAATAAAGAAATTGAATATACCCATGTATATCCCAATCTTGTTCTGCGGGATCCGGTTGGAAAGCATTGCATAAGGCATAGAGAGAATGCTTGTCCACGCAATGCCAACACAGGTCATAGTCCCAAACAGTGCATATTTATTTTTGATGGCCCAAATAGCCAGTAAACCAATTCCCCCGATAGTAAGACATAAGACATGCGCCTTCTTTTTTCCCATTCTATTTGCGATCAGGGGCAGGCAAAAGGCAAAAAGAAATGTGACAAGGGAATAAAATGCAAAACAATTCCCGCCCCATTCCACACCATCATTATACCGTTTTTTATTGCTGCGGTATTCATCAACAAATTTTTCATTGGAAACGCCGGATTCTTTTTGTTCATTTATCAGCACCGCCAGGCTTATCTTATCTTTTTTCGAGTCTTTATTATTTTCAGCCACCTTATCGTTTATTGCTTTAAACTCATCACCACTGCCATTGACGGCTGCCGTTGGAATATCATGCACTAAAGAATCAAGCGGCATTTTCAAAAAAGATGGATAAGCTATACCCGGGTTATTGAAATATTTATTCAATTCTTTTTTATATCCCTTATACTCTTCACTGTTCACATCTGCAACCTGTTTAAGACGGGCCTGGGCAGCGGCTTTGGTGCTTTCAAAGACAAGCTCAGTTTTGAAAGTCGTATCCTTATAGCCAAACACAGACCGTGCAATAGTAACGCCGAAGAATATCCACATACAAAACAATCCCATCCACGTAAAAAACTGTACCGGAGCCAGTTGCCTCATTATTTTTGGTAAATGGGCAATGCTGAAGAATATCTCTTTTACGCCAGCACCAAAACCTTTATTGCTTTCCTTTACTTTGTTTTTATTCCCAATATCCGTCGGCGGATATTCTTTGGTCGTTAATATGGTATAAAGCACAGCTGTAAAAAAAACAGCAGCACCAATATAGAAAGAAAGCTTTACACTTGTGGGAATAGCATTTCCTTCCGCTTCATTCTGTACATTAAACCAATTAGTAAGGATAAACGGCATCATGGAAGCCAGCACAGCTCCTACACCAATAAAAAAGCTTTGTGTTGTAAACCCTAATGTCCTTTGTCTTTCGGGAAGCTTGTCCGCAACAAAAGCCCTGAACGGTTCCATACTGATATTGATGGATGCATCGAGTACCCATAATAAACCTGCCGCCATCCAGAGTTCAGATGAATTAGGCATCAGTATAAGGGCAATAGAACTTAATATGGCCCCGATCAAAAAAAATGGACGGCGCCTTCCTAGAATAGGGTGCCATGTCCTGTCGCTTATGTAACCGATTATTGGTTGAACTATTAAACCAGTCAGCGGGGCGGCGAGCCATAAACCTGCTACCTGGGTTGCGCCAAGATGTTCAAAAATTGCGCTCATATTAGCCATCTGCAAACCCCATCCGAATTGAATTCCAAGGAAACCAAAACACATATTTAATATCTGGCCATAAGAAAGATTGGGCTTATTAAAATCACCCGAAGTTGTAACAGGAGTATTTACCGCCATAAGCAATCATTATTTAAAATGAACAGTGAACAGAGCTGACCGGAAGATAGGAAGTTTATGTAAAAAGTACACGATAATTCGAAAATTCGAAATTTTAATTCCGAAATACGAAACAAACCCGTGACGTAAAGGCTCCGGGTTTCGAATTTTTAACTTCGAATTTATATCACATATCCATTTGGAATGATGGCGCCCTTCTTCACTACTACTATACCTTCTTTGATAGTATAAAGTGCGTGATCCGTATTTTCCAATTGCGGACCGCCATTGATGCGAACATCATCGCCTATCCGGCAGTTTTTATCCAATATGGCATTTTTAATATAGCAACGGTTACCAATCCCCAGCAACGGAATTCCCTTCGCCTGGTCGCTCGCTATATCCTGCAATGTTTCATAATAGTCGCTGCCCATCATATATGTGCTGATGATAGTGGACCCATGACCGATCCGTGAACGGATGCCTACTACCGTTTTTTCCAGCCGGGATGCATTGATGATAGTACCTTCTGCTATCACGGTTTTTTCCAGGGTAGTGCCGCTTACTTTTGCAGGAGGCAACATGCGGGCACGGGTATAGATGGCATTGTTGTTATCAAACAAATTGAAATCAGGCAGATCTTCCGTTAATCCAAGATTGGCTTCAAAGAAAGAATAGATATTACCAATGTCGGTCCAGTAACCGTCGTACTGGTAGCTGGCTACTTTGCATTTACCAATGGACTGCGGAATGATCTCTTTACCAAAATCCGTTGCTTCCAGGAATTCGTTTTGCAAATATTCAAAAAGCAGTTTGCGGTTGAATATATAAATACCCATAGAAGCCAGGTAAATCCTTCCCTGCTTCTTCATAGCGGCGCCGGTATCGCTTACCCAGTCTTTCAATACTTCTTTTTTGGGTTTCTCAATAAACGATGCAATGAGGCCGTCTTTATCTTCTCTCAGAATGCCAAATTCCGGCGCTTCCCTGTCGCCTACAGGGATAGTAGCAACGGAAATATCAGCTCCTGACTTTTTATGGTTGTCAAGCATATCCTGGAAATCCATCTGGTAAAGCTGGTCACCGGAGAGAATCAGTATATAATCACTGTCAAACGGGCCTACATGCCGCAGGCTTTGGCGAACAGCATCGGCCGTGCCCTGGTACCAGGTAGGATTATCGGGTGTTTGCTCCGCTGCCAGTATATCAACAAAGGCTGTGCTGAATGCGCTGAAGTGATAGGTATTTTTAATGTGCCGGTTTAGGGATGCAGAGTTGAACTGTGTCAGTACAAACATCCTGTTGATTCCCGAGTTAATACAATTGGAAATAGGAATATCAACAAGGCGGTACTTTCCTGCGATCGGAACAGCAGGTTTGGAACGGCTGGCTGTTAAAGGATATAATCTTGATCCGGCGCCACCACCAAGTATTATACTGAGTATTTCTTTTGATATTGACATAAGCAACCTGTGTTTTAAGAATTCAAAGAAAAGGTAAATAAGAATTTTTATAAAAAAACATAGTGAAAAAATTACAAGGATTTCATGAAGGATATTACTTTAACGACTGGTAAAGGTCAATATATTGTTGTGCCGATGAGTCCCATGAATGATCAATGGACATCATGTATCCGCGCATCCATTGATACAGGTCGGGTTTGTTGGTATAAAGATCAATTGCCCTGCCAATCGAATAAGTAATATCGCCCACACTGGCCTGGTCGAAACGGATACCAAAACCTTCTTTATCGCCAAAATCCGTGATAGTATCTTTTAAACCGCCCACGCTTCTTACCATGGGTACGGTGCCATACCGTAATGCATACATCTGGTTTAACCCGCAGGGTTCTACACGGCTTGGCATCAATAAAAAATCAGAACCGGCATAGATCAGGTGGCTCAGCGGTTCACTGTATCCTATAAACGAATTGTAGTACCCGCTGAACTGGTGTTTCATGTGATCCAATTGTTCTTCCAGCTGCGGTTCACCAGAACCAAGAACTATGAAGTTGGCTTTGCCATGGTGCTGGTAAATAGACTGGCTGATAGCATCGGGTAAAAGATCGGCGGCTTTCTCTCCTACTAGCCTGCCAATAAAAGCGATCAATGGTTTGTCTTCATCCAATCCGAACTGACCGCATATTTCTCTTTTATTCTTCTTTTTTCCTTTGTCCACTAATTCCTTATCATAATTCTTTATCAGGAAATTATCTGTTTGCGGATCCCATACCTCCGTATCAATACCATTTAAAACACCAGAGCTTTTTCCTTTTTCATATTCAAATAAATTCTCCAGGCCGTTGGCGGAGTATTTTAATTCATCAAGATAACTATGACTTACAGTAGTTACTTTCCAGGCGCACTTCACTGCGGATGCCATGGGATTGATATTCTTATTCCAGTCAAGAAAACCCCAGTTCCAGCTATCATAACCAGGTATTAAATAATATTTATCCCATCCTATCCATCCCTGGTATTGACCATTATGAACAGTAAAGACCGAAGGAACTTTGGCCAGCTTATCGCGAAAAGCGTAGCAATACTTCATCATAAAAGGAATAAGACCGGTATGATGGTCGTGGCAATGGATCACACCGGGCTGATGCTGCCATTTGGTGAGCCAGTCGCAAAGCGCTATCTGGAAAGCAATGAACCTTTCATTGTCATCATCATATCCATATATCTTCTCCCTGTCCAGCAGACCGTTGATGTCAACCAGGTAAAGATCAAAACCAAGCTTGTTCGTCTTCTCTCTTATTACGCTGTAATGAAACCAGTGTGAGCCTAAATACTGGCTGCCTTCATGAACAAGTTCCCATTGATTTTGATAAAGAAATTTGGTGCGGTACATGGGCATCACTACTTTAGCAACATGGCCAAGCTCCGCCTGGTACTTGGGCAAGGAGCCCACTACATCACCAAGGCCTCCGGCTTTTGCCACCGGATAACATTCTGCAGCAACATGAATAATCTCCATCCGGGATATTGTATTAAAGGAATATTACGTCAAAGTAAGTGGATTTTTTCAATGTACAACGATGCCGGTAAAAATTTTAGCTGGCTAACTGATTTATTTCTATTTTCAGCGTTCAAATAAACTCACGATTGCAATGAATCAAACCGCAAAACAACCTACCAATTACGGAGCTCTGGGCACATTGATCACCGTTTTCTTTTTCTGGGGATTTATCGCTGCCGGTAACAGCGTATTCATTCCTTTTTGCAAGAATTATTTTCATCTTGACCAGTTTCAAAGCCAGTTAATTGATTTTGCTTTTTATACAGCCTATTATGTCGGGGCGCTGGTTCTTTTCGCGTATGGCGCTTTTGGTGGCAAAGATCTCGTCGGCAAATGGGGATATAAAAGAAGTATTGTTTATGGATTGCTGTTTTCAGCACTGGGGGCTGCCGCTATGATACTTGCGGTGAATGGCAACAGCTTTGCGGGCATGCTGGTGGGCCTGTTCATTGTAGCACTGGGTTTTTCATTACAGCAAACAGCGGCACAGCCTTTCGCTATCACATTGGGTGATCCTGCTACAGGTACCAGCCGGGTTAACCTGGGTGGTGGTATTAACTCTTTTGGCACATCTATCGGGCCGCTGGTTGTGGCGCTTGCGCTTTTTGGCACCACTGCTACTATTACCGATGAAAAGATCGCCAGCCTGAGTTTATCAAAAGTGATCATACTATATACCGCTGTCGGAATATTGTTTTTAGCCGCGGCAGCGTTGTTCTTTTTTTCAAAAAAAGTGCCTTCCGGTATCTTACTTGAAAAAACGGAAAAAGCAAACAAAGCTCTTTACACCTTATTAATTATGACAGGCCTGCTAATTATCATGTTCGTCCCGGTATTCAGCAGTTACAAGAGTAAAGATGCGGTGCATATAACCGATTTAGAAAATACTATTAAAGCACAGAATAAGACTACTGATTCGCTGCTGAAAGTTTCGGTTAAACCCGACCTGGCCGATACCAGTTTTTCAAAAAACTTCCTGAAAAAGGATTCCGCCGTCATTGCCAACCGGCTGGACTCGCTTGGAAAAATCTATAGTGCTGATCCGGCGGTTCTGTCTGTATTGGAAGTAGTAAAAAGTACACAGAACAGCATTAAAGAAAAAAATACAGAGATTGCTGCACTCAAACACCCGCTCGAGAAATACAGGTTATACTGGTTGCTTGGCGCATTGGGAGTTGTTGTTGTCGCATTGCTGCTTTCGAACAGCAGGGCGAAAAGCAAACCGGAAGGATGGGGCGCCATGCAATATCCCCAGCTTGTATTAGGAATGCTGGGTATCTTCACGTATGTAGGCGTTGAGGTAGCGATAGGAAGTAATCTTGGTGAATTATTGAGACAAAAAGAGTTTGGATCATTATCCGCATCTGAAGCTACTCCTTATATTATGATGTACTGGGGCAGCCTGATGATAGGCAGGTGGGCAGGGTCTATCAGTGCGTTTAACCTCACAAAAAATACCAAACAACTATTGCAGGTAGTGATACCGTTGATCGCATTTGGTATTCTTGTCGGCATTATTTATTTATCAGATTATGATGTCAGGCCTTTATTTTATTATATCGTTTGCGTGATCATACAGATCGCAGCATTTTATATCAGTAAGGATAAGCCGGCCAGGACATTGTTGATCTTTAGCAGCCTGGGTGTAATAGCCATGGTAGTGGGGTTGATGACAAAAGGTAACGTGGCGATCTATGCTTTTCTTAGTGGTGGTTTGGTATGCTCTATCATGTGGCCTGCTATTTTCAGCCTTTCGGTTGCAGGTCTTGGAAAATATACTTCACAGGGATCAGCATTTTTGATCATGATGATATTAGGTGGTGGTATCATTCCGCCCATCCAGGGTAAGATCGCTGACGTGATCGGTATCCACCAATCTTACTTTATAGCCGTTGTTTGTTTTGCCTACCTTGCTTTCTTTGGTTTTGTGGTCAAAGGCATATTGAAAAAACAGGGAATAGACTATGATGCGGAAGTAAGTGCCGGGGGACATTAATAGTAACCAATTCATTTCCTTCGTACATTAGTGCCCCGCTGCCGGATAACAGCGGGGCATTTAAAATCAAATAATGATGGCTAAATCAATAGCAAAGTCAGGAGTAGGTCAACCGCTGGCAATTGGAATAGATATCGGGGGAACGGGTACTAAATTCGGCATTGTTGACCGTGATGGCAATGTTCTTTTTTCGGGCGAGATATCCACCAGAAAACATGCGGAAGTAAATACATTTATTCATGACCTGCATACAGCCTTATCAGAATTGATTGAAAAAGCCGGGGGCATCGGCAGAATGAAAGGGATGGGCGTTGGCGCTCCTAATGGCAACTATTATACCGGCACTGTTGAATATGCACCCAACCTTCCCTGGCGGGGAATTATTCCATTAGCCAAACTGCTGGAGGATAAATTCAAACTTCCGGTTACATTAACCAATGATGCCAATGCTGCCGCTATTGGAGAAATGATGTATGGAGCTGCTAAAGGCATGAAGGATTTTATCATGATCACTCTCGGCACGGGAGTAGGCAGCGGTATTGTAGCCAACGGAAAGCTGATCTATGGACATGATGGCTTTGCCGGTGAACTTGGCCATACTATTGTAATACCGGATGGCAGGGTGCACCAGGGAACAGGAAAGAAAGGTTCATTAGAAAGTTATGCATCAGCAACCGGGGTCACCTATACAGCTGTTGAAATGCTTGCTAAAAGCAAGGAAGATAGCTTGCTGAGAAAGGTTCCCAAAGAAAAACTGGATTCAAAGGCTGTGTACGATGCAGCGATACAGGGAGATAAGCTGGCGGTGGAAATTTTTGACTTTACCGGTAAGATACTTGGACTTGCATTAGCGAATGCTGTTATGTTCTCCAGTCCTGAAGCTATTGTATTATTTGGGGGATTAACAAAGGCCGGTGACCTGATCTTAAAACCTACACGGGAAAATATGGAATCAAACCTGATACAGGTATTTCAGAATAAAGTAAAGATATTAGTAAGTCACCTCAAAGAGTCAGATGCCGCCATACTTGGCGCCAGCGCATTAGTGTGGGAAATGAAGTAACGAATCAGCCTTTCATACTAAAAGACGGATCACAATTTAACACTTGCGTGTTTAATGTCATTAAACTTGCTCTCCACGGGAACTGCTTTGACATTCTTTTCAGTATCATTTTTATAAAACGATTTACAGATGCTGGATACAGTCGTTGACACTAAAACTGTAGAGCAAATGATAGATAGGGAAAGAATTGCCAGGTACAATGCAGGTTTTTTCATAAACTAGAAATTTGGATATAATGACTCAAAATTATGCCAAAGTAAAACTTAATAAAAACTTTATTTCGGTTTTTATTGGAAAACCATTATAGGGCTTTTACGATAAAAACGGCTGGTACCTGCCTTTGTCCTTCTTTATCAGAGGGTTTGATAGTTTCAATATTATTTATTAGCATACTGCTACTACCACCCCCATCGAGGTTTAAAGCCTCATAGCAGCCAATATTCTTTAATACCTGAGCTGCCTGCCTTAGTGTAGCCCCTTCTGCAATACCCGGAAACCTGCCCTGGATCACCAAAATGATCAGCTTGTTGTCTTTTGTATAGCCCATAGCCGTGCGGGGATGCCTGTCATCAATGGCTTTACCGGTAAACTTTAATTCTTCGTTGTTAGTAATTCTTATTTCCCCGTTTTGCAAAAGAACAGGGCCGCCACCAACGGCAGTTTGCATCTTCCACTTAGCGAACGTTCTTTTGTAATCACCTTTTTGGGGATGAAGTTTATCAGTGTATTTCATGAACCAGGCATTTCGGGTATTCACTTTCGGAAAAGAATCTGTCCATGGCTGAAGTACCCGCTGGCTGCTATAAGCATGACGCAGCGAAGAATCTGTAAACAGCCATGCAACATCAGCTTCTCTTTTTTTTGAAATGCCAATGGCACTGCCAAATGGATGACGATAAGTAAATGTATCTTTTCCTCTTCCTTCTATTGAATGGATGTTATAGCCAACCAGTTTCCCATTTTTAATAATAACGTTCAGGTTCTGGTTAGTTGCAAATGAAAAGAAAGTGCAATTCACCACCAGCAATGGTTTATCATTCTTCTCATAAAACTGCGATGGCTTTAAACGTCGTTGATAGGTTGTATCAGTTGTAAACTCAAGATGTTTATCTTCCAGGTCAGCCTCCGCATAATAAGCAATATTAGGTTTGCCATCCAGTGAGCCAGTTGTTCTGTACACATGAAAAGAAGAAGGCAGGTTTCCAAACAATGAATCAACTTTTACCCATTTCAGTTGTGAAAAAGAAAAAGGAGCAATGATGATCATCATTACTCCTGTAAGTATTGTTTTATGCTTTTGGTTAAGCAATCGCCTCTTTTTGTTTTTGCCATTCCATTCTTCCGAGTCCTGCAAACACATGTCTTTCGCTATGATAAGAGGAACGCACCAGCGGCCCGCTTTCTACATAATCCAGCCCAAGCTCATATCCAGTGTCACGGTATTCAGCAAACTCATCCGGGTGAACAAAACGATGAACGGGTAAATGTTTTTGTGTAGGCTGCAGGTATTGACCTATAGTAATCACATCGCAGCCATTATCCCGAAGGTCTTTGATTGTCTGTATTACCTCTTCTTTCGTTTCACCCAGGCCCAGCATAATACCACTTTTAGTTCTCATCCCCCCTTCCTTTAATATCCTTAGTACTTCCATGCTGCGCCAGTATTTTGCCTGTATGCGCACCTGGCGGGTCAATCGCTCTGTTGTTTCGATATTGTGTGAGACAACTTCCGGCGCCGCTTCAATTACACGCTGTATATCTTCCTTCTTTCCTTTGAAATCAGGGATCAATGTTTCCAGCGTAGTACCAGGGTTTAATGTCTTTATCGCTTTAATCGTGTTATACCAGATGGCCGCGCCTCCGTCTTTTAATTCATCCCGGTCAACCGAGGTAATGACCGCATGTTTTACTTTCATCAGGTTAATAGCTTCAGCTACCCGCTGTGGTTCATCCCAGTCAACGGGTTCAGGCCGGCCTGTTGCTACGGCGCAGAAACCACAGCTTCTTGTACAGGTATTGCCCAATATCATGAATGTAGCTGTACCCGCCCCCCAGCATTCTCCCATATTCGGGCAATTACCGCTTTCACAAATAGTATGCAGTTTATGGCTGTCAACCAGGCCGCGGACATGTTTATAACTTTCGCCAATAGGAAGCTTAACCCTTAACCAGTCGGGTTTTTTGACTTTTGTACGCTGATCAGTATTTGTAACTACAGGAAGTTCTGTCATGATGCACATTTCAACATTTCGCAGCCGTAATAGTTCGGCACTATGCAATGATAAAATTAACCGGAGGTAAAGGTAAGGCAGTTACTTTCTCCTGCCAAACAGGATAGCCACATAGGCTTGTATGAAAAGGTTTTTATCTTTTTGAAAAAGCATGATAGGAATTTTAGATGCATACATTTCCGCACTCACACCTATTTCAAGCGCGCTGACTGATTCATTAAACCGGCCATAATCAAACCGCATAGCGAACTTGGCGAAAGCGCCGGGTTTGATCTTGATCTCGCTCCAGCCTTTTCCAAAGCCACCGCCTCCTGTTATAGTGGGACCCAGGAATATTGCACTATCAGCGGGAGTATATTTCACCGGTCTGCTTTCTCCTGAAGAAGGATCATCTGCAATTACATAATAAGGACGAAGCAAACCAATAGACAGTCCCGCATTATAAATAGCGGTAACCGCTACACCATTTTTATTTCCTTTTTGACCTAATATGTATTGCTGCCCGAAGCCGAGAGTCACCGGGTAGAAATAATTTCTCTTCCCATAAATAAAAGAATTACCAAAAAATGAATTACCCAGCAGCTTCTCTTCTTTATGATTTTTTGTTTCGGCGAAATCAATACGGTAAATATTGGTTTTGCGGTTGCTTTTCATTTTGCCCAGTTCATAAAAAAAGCCATAACCGTTTGTCTGCAGCTTTACCCCAAAAATGCTTTGTTTGGAATACACCAGCACCCCTTCTTCTGCCTGCCGCATCAGTTCATTCACCTTCTGCCGACGTGCTTCTTTCCTTTCCTTTTTAGTCATGAACCTGGAAGATGTGGAATCCTGCGCGGAGCAAGCAAGGGCGAAAGACAGAATGATCGCAATAAGACTTAGTTTCTTCACGTAATATTGTTTGATTTGAATGATCCCGAAAGCTATCCAAAAGAATAAACGATATAAAGAAACAAAGGGATGCTTTATGAAAAGGTTCTCCCTGACTCTTTTCTCATTTTTTCTCTTCCCTGATAGCCATAACGTAAATTTATCGTAAAAATTTTACAAGCCCTTAAAAGTCAAACCTTCATGCCGAAATTTATAAAGTCCCTAACGTTTAGCTAAAATTAATGCTTTTATTGACACGATAAATTAGCGCATTCAATTCACGAGATAAAAATTAAGACTGTAAAGTTGTGAGGGATTATGTGATTCTCAAAAAAAACTTATTCGCTCCCATTGACCCCAACAATCGTTTTGCAAGTTTCCGGGTTCTAATGGGAAGGCTTCCTGGTTTCATACTCCCGGGTCAAAAATCAATGAAGGATAGAAATTCGTTTTTATAAATGGGAGGAAACGTAAAATATAGATGAACTAAAATTCCAGATATTCATTTAGCCTGGTGAATGTAATCCGCATTGTTGCGCTGGTTATTCTAAAAACATATAGCCATATTTGCAGACAGGTTTCATCCTGCAAACATTTTGATAAATAAATGAAAATGAAAATCAGCTATTTTAGAATTTCCCAGATGTGTAACTGATTTTAATTTCACATAGTGACCCGGATTGGATTCAAACCAATGACCCCAAGCTTAGAAGGTTTGTGCTCTATTCAGCTGAGCTACCGGGCCGTCTTTTAACAGAGCAGGCGGCAAATATACCGATTCGAACCTTATCAGGGAAGA
>JAATGJ010000178.1 GCA_015654695.1 Chitinophagales bacterium
AAGCATTGTAATAGAGTATTAGCAAAAGCTTCCTGAACTGTAACTGGCAGCCGAATGTGGTGATGGATTTGAAGGTGTAAAAGCGATTCAGGAACATAAGCCCGACCTGATCTTCCTTGATATACAGATGCCAAAGATCAATGGGTTTGAAATGCTGGAACTGATCGAACAACCTCCGCCTGTTATCTTCACCACCGCTTTTGATGATTATGCTATCAAAGCTTTTGAAGCCCATGCCATAGATTATTTATTAAAACCCTTTAACCAGGACCGCTTCACTAAAGCTGTAACAAAATGGAGCGAACAAAAAAATGTTGTTACAGAAAACAAGACGGAACAATTATTAGAAACAGCATCCCTGTCGCCATCGCAGAGCCAGCGGGTGGTAGTAAAGAATGGCAGCAAGATCAAGATCATCCCGGCCCATGATATTTTTTACCTGGAAGCAGCAGATGATTTTGTAAAGATCCATACCCAGGAAGGTTATTTTCTGAAAAACAAAACGATGAGCCATTTTGAACAGGCATTGGATAAGCAGCAGTTTGTACGTTCTCACCGTTCTTACATTATCAATATCCAGCAGATCACCAGGATTGATCCGTATGAAAAAGATAATCATGTGGCCGTTCTTCGTTCAGGAATGAAAGTACCGGTAAGCCGGAGCGGGTATGGAAAATTGAAAACTGTACTTGGGTTGTAACGATAAGTCAGTTGCTGGTTTTACGGGCAGCAGCGCTTTTCAATTGAACGATACATTTATCTTTTGCTGAACCAATTGATCTTTGGGCATCATCAATAGCGTTTTTTATTTTTACGCTAATCCCTTTACAATTTATATCTGTCATGGTGCCTGCAGCATCTTTATAATAACCGGCCCACACTTCAAGGATATGTTGTTCTTTTTCTAAAGAAGATTTTTTTTGTACGGCTTCTATACCCAGCACAAGCTCAGTATTCAATCTTTTTACAGCCGCTCTTTTTATTTCATCTACCAGGAACAACGTAGTTTTTTCATTAGCGCTTACTAAGATATACGCGGAAGCCAAAGCACTGATGCCAACATTTCTCATTTCCTCTGCTGATACCATATCCAGCCTGTCACCATCGGTATGATAATATACATCTGTAAAATGCCACATGAGTAAACCGGGTTTGCCTGCTTCCAAAAAAGGTGTGTGATCACTTCCTCCTTCAAAAGGATTTGTTTTTACTATCCACCCGGTTTGCCTGGCCTGGTCAAGGCATCGGTTTAAAACAAGGTCATTGAAATAATGAGGTCTCAATTGAGATTCTTTTAATTCATTACCGCCCCATTCTGTATGCTTCTCTTCTCCGCGTGTCCAGATGGCAGAAGGGTCAGGCATTTTTTCGATTAAGAATGTTCCACCTGTTTTTTTTGTATCCTCTCCTACCATATCCAGGCTCATGCCCCATAAAATTCCTTTTGCCCTTATTGAATCATCCCGGATATAACGATCGGTAGAAATAATTTCATCTCCCCATAAAAATGTGATGGTCCGCTCCGGGTTTAATTTACCGGCTTGTACAAGTTGCGCCGTTACACGGGCCATTTCTGCAAGCGTACCAACGCCAGATGCATTATCATTAGCTCCGGGTTCCTGTACATGTGCACTAAAAACAAAACGCTGATCGGGAAACTGGCTTCCCCTTACATTCGCTACCAGGGTAAGTTCTTCTGAGAACCAGGTTTTAGCTTTTGTTATTACTTTCAATTTTATAGTCCCTTTCAGTAAAGCTGCTTTTAGTTTTTCTTTTGCCCGGAAGGATAATAAAATCCCCCATTTTTGATGTATGCTATCAGTATATTGAATGCCTGTAAACTGGATAGAATTAGGATGATCCGATGGCTGATTATAATCAGGCAATGCATAAGAAAGAACGCCTATTGCTCCTTTTTGTATGGCTGCCTGGTAAAAACTACCTATATACGTTTCAGCAAAAACAATCTTGCCTTCCAGGTTCTTATCTTCCAGTTCCTTTTTACTGCCTTTACCCGCATAGACCAATTCAGCTTCTATTCCTCCTTCCGGTGTAGACGCGGAATTTATTGCCAGCATATTGCGGTTGGTTTTAAATTGTAAAAGCGGTTCTTCCTCCCCGGCAATTTTTACTATGGCATCAACCGGTTCCCAGGTAGGTTGTTTCATAGGGCGCTTTTCTACCCGGTAAGTAAGCACTCCGTCCTGTTCTCCCCCTGTCTCCTTTTTATATCCTGCTTTCTGCAAATTATTTTCTACATAATAAATACTTTCATTAAAGCCGGTATTACCAGCGATGCGCCATCGTTGCTCCACATAAGCTACAGTTTGAAAAGCATTCGCTTCGTTGAAATGTTTTCGCAGATCGCTATAATATGTATTGATCTGTTTGGAAGATTGTTGCGCCTGGCTTGCGTGGAAAAGAAATAAAGGCAGCAATAAAGAAGTCAACAGTAAATATTTTTTCATGGCAATAAAATGAATGAATAATATCAGGCATCCTGCCCCATCCACAAAGCTCCACCGATGCTGGCTCTTGCAGCCCCGGTAACAGAAGCAATAACATTGTATTCTTCCCTCCAGCGAAGCACTCCTATCAGCGCCATGATCAGCGCTTCTTTATAGTTTACCAGTTTAGCATCAGGTACAATTACTTCAACGTCCAGTTCACCCAGTTTATCCTTTAACTGTTCCACTAAAAAAATATTGAAAGCGCCACCACCCGTGGCAAGAAGTTGCTCGTTACCAGTTGCCGGTTGCCGGTTCTTTAAATCAGCTATTGTATTTTTTATTTGCAGCGTTATATGTTCTACAAACGTTCTTAGTGCATCATTTATAGCTATACCCGATCCTTTAATGATTGGGTAAATTACATCAGTACCAAAATCATTGGCCAGGGATTTGGGATAAGGCTCTTTATAGTAATCAAGCCTGTTTAATTTTTCCAATAAACGGTCATTCACTTTTCCCTGCGAAGCCATTTCTCCACTCTTATCATATTCCTTACCTGTTTCATTAGCCAGCATGTTCAATACACGATTGGCAGGGCATATATCAAAGGCTATATAGGGGTCTGTATTGATAGAAACATTAGCAATACCACCAAGATTCAGGAAATAATCATAATTACCCAGTAACAATTTTTCGCCTATCGGAACGATAGGCGCACCCTGTCCGCCAAATGCAATATCCAATGCCCGCAGATCGGAAACTACCGGCAATTGAGTTTCCGCAGCAATAGCCGCCCCATCGCCCAGTTGGGCCGTCATTTTTTTGCCGGGAATATGAAACGTGGTATGTCCATGAGAAGCGATCAAAGCTACTTTATACTGCAACTCATTTTCTTCAATAAATCTATTGACCTGCTGACCGAGATAGTGGCCATAATCAGTGTGGAGCAACTGGTAATCCAATGCATGTAAGGAAATAGCGCTTTTTAGCCTTGTTATCCATTCCGCTGAATAAGGAAGGCAGTCTGCTTTTACTATCTCATATCCCCATTTGCCACCATTCTCATGAAACTCCGCAAAGACAATATCCAGCCCATCCAGCGAACTGCCACTCATTAAACCAATAGCCCGGTAAACCATACGACTTATATTTTAGCCCCGATAGTTGTCGGGAGACAATTTAATTTAGTTTTGCTCAAAAGTACAGGGTTTTGCAACGACTGGTTGAGGACTTTATCCTTCAATCATCAATATTAAATCTTCAATTACCATGATTGTAAACCTGAGCCAGCAACATTCTTTGATCAGTAACTGGATAAGCGAAATACGTGATGTATCCATACAAAATGACCGTATGCGTTTTCGCCGCAATCTTGAACGTATAGGCGAAGTAGCTGCCTACGAGATCAGCAAAGTTTTACCTTTTATAGAAGTGGAAGTAGAAACGCCGCTTGGAATTGCTACCAGTAAACGCATGAGCACCCAGCCGGTAATTGCTACCATACTCCGGGCTGGCTTACCTCTTCACCAGGGCATATTGAATTATTTTGATAAAGCGGATAACGCATTTATCTCAGCTTATCGTAAACATAATAAGGACGGCAGTTTTGATATCAGCCTTGACTATATTTCCTGTCCTGAATTAGAAGACCGTGTTCTCATCATCTCTGATCCCATGCTGGCTACGGGTTCTTCCTTAGTAAAAACCATACATTTCCTGAAAGAAGAAGGGAAACCAAAAGAAATTCATATAGTAGCCGCCATTGCCTGTACTGTTGGTATTGAGTATGTTAAACGCGAAGATCCTTCCGTCACCATCTGGTGCGGTGATATTGATGATGAACTGACGGCTAAAGGCTATATCGTTCCGGGTCTTGGTGATGCAGGCGACCTTGCTTTTGGTGTAAAAGTACAGATGTAACTCTTCGACATGCTCTGAGGGCAGCTTTTCCAGCCTATAAATTGTCTTATTTACCAGGGGGTAAATTTCTCATGCTATCAAATTTGTTGTATTTTCCCCTTTCGAACCCTGTGTCATCTAAATATCCCATCGAAAAGTGCAATTTCAAAGACTAAAATGGCGTTTTAAACAGGATGGAAGGTTTCGGAGACTCTACCTGTAAGACCCAGGAAAAAACATAATTGCTGAGATGAAAAAAATTCTTTCTACCCTGACTATCTGCATGGCCCTGGCAAGTGTATCAACTGCCCAGGATCCTAACTTTTCCCAATTCTTTGCCTCACCTGTTACAATGAACCCGGCGCTTACCGGTAAGTTTGACGGAGTGTATCGCGTAGCGGGTAATTACAGGAACCAATGGCCTTCCATCAGCAATGCTTATACTACGGCTACTGTATCTTATGATATGGGAATTATGAAGAACCGTATCCCTGAATACGACCAGTTTGGAATAGGGATAATGGGCTTTACAGACAGGGCTGGCGATGGAGCTTTGACCAATAATTATGCAGGTCTTTCTCTTGCTTATCATAAAGGTCTTGATGAAAACGGTTACCACCAGATCGGTGCAGGCTTCCAGGGAACTTATGTGAATAAAAGACTCAATACGCTCAACCTGAAATTCCAGGATCAGCTTACACCTTTTGGATTTACCGGGGTAACCCAGGAAATATTCTCTAACCAGCAGGTCAACATCAGTTATTTTGATCTGAACGCAGGTTTTATCTATACCGGATCTACCAACGGGTACAATAAATTTTATGTAGGCGCTTCGATGTATCATATTAACCGTCCTAAGGAAAGTTTCCAGGGAGGAAATTTCGTACTGAGCTCCAGGACAACGATACAGGCAGGCGGAAATATCCCTGTAGGCACGTATAATTATCTTCATTTTGCAGCCAACCATAGTATGCAGGCAAAAGCCCAGAACACCATGATCGGCGGCGCCTTCTCACTGAACGTAAATAATGACGAAGAAAACCCAACCAATGTTTACCTCGGAAGCTGGTATCGTTTTGGTGATGCCATTATTCCTTATGTAGGTCTTGAGTTTGGCGAATGGCATCTTGGCGCTTCTTATGATGTAAATATTTCTTCATTAAGACCTGCGTCCAACTCAAGAGGTGGTATAGAAATGTCACTCATCTTTATTAAGAAATATACCGATCCCAATATGAAGAAGCTTAACTGTCCGAAATTTTAAGCTAAGAGATCAAAGGAGGAAAGGAGAGATACCTTTCCTGATTAAATCTTTATTTATTTACCCAGCTGTATTATTACTATCAACCCAATTGCGTCGCACTCTTCAACTTTCTGTTCGCTACTGAACAATTTGGAATAGCCTGATTTGACCTTAGCGGCTTTAGTTCGCAACAAATAAAATGCCCTGTTAATAGCGGGGCATTTTTATTTCTATTTTACAGGCACAAAGCAATTGGTTATTTTAGAACTCAATTGAATAACAACCGCCTTTCTTTTTCATGAAAAGGATTTTTACCAACCTAACGTTCTGGGTGCTGCTGGCGATAACAGCCGGTATAATAATTGGCCATTACTTTCCAGATATTGCGCTCTATTATCTATGGGATGAAAAAAAGACAATGTTTCTCGGGCAGGAACTCAAGCTGGGCAGCACACTCAGTGAATTTCTGGGATCCAGCTTCATCAGCCTTGTCAAACTCTTTATCAATCCTATCATCTTTCTTACTATTACGCTGGGCATAGTGAGTATGGGCGACCTGAAAAAAGTAGGCCGGGTTGGCGGTAAGGCGTTATTGTATTTTGAAGTAGTCACTACATTTGCCCTGCTGATAGGTGTGGTGGTAGCGCTGATCATTCAACCGGGAAGCGGCGTGGATACTACTTCTGTAAAAGGTGGTGATGTTTCAAAATACATCAACAACAGCAAATCATTTAACCTGTGGCATTTCTTGCTGGATAATTCCACGTTGCAGGTGCTCATCGTAGCCATCCTTGCCGGAATAGCGCTTAACTATTACTCAAAAAAAGAAAGAATAGTTCATGTCCTGAAAGGGGTATCGAAGTATGTTTTCAAAGGCCTGCATAAAGTAATGTTGCTGGCGCCCATTGGGGCGTTTGGTGGTATGGCGTTTACCATTAGTAAATATGGTATTGAAACGTTGTATCCTCTTGCCAAATTAATGGGAACGGTTTACACTACGATGGCCGTTTTCATATTTGGGGCACTATATCTTATTCTCCGGATGTATAAGGTCAGCCTTTTAAAATTCTTAAAATACATCCGTGAAGAATTGCTGGTAGTACTGGGTACATCATCTTCTGAATCAGCATTGCCTTCCCTGATGGAAAAACTGGAAAGAATGGGTTGTTCCAAATCAGTAGTAGGCCTGGTTGTGCCAACCGGTTATTCATTTAACCTGGATGGAACTACGATCTACCTTTCCATGTGCATGATCTTCCTGGCACAGGTATTTCATGTTGACCTTAGCTGGGGGCAAATAGCCTCGATCATTGGTATATTAATGCTAACATCAAAAGGCGCTGCCGGCGTCACGGGAAGCGGCTTTGTTGTACTGGCATCTACATTAACCACTATCAAAGTAATCCCGGTAGAAGGATTAGCCTTATTGCTTGGTGTGGACAGGTTTATGTCGGAAGCAAGGGCCATTACCAATTTTATAGGCAATGGTGTAGCCACCATCTGGATCGCCAATAATGAAAAAGAATTTGACCGGGATAAAATGAATAATGCATTCTCGCATGTGGAAGAAACGGAAAACATCATCACGGATAATCTTTCTGATTCAACAATGGAAGAAAAACCCTGAGACATTACTACCTTGGCTTACCACTTACAAACGGATTGCCTTTTACAAAAAAGCGGTATGGTAATAAAGCATCCTGACCGGCATAATCAACACCGATCCTTGGTGAAGCAATTATTTCTTTCTTAGTATAGTTAAAATCATCTTCTGCAATAAACAGGTTTTTATTCAGCAAAGAGGAGCCGCTATGCTGAGTATATATCCCCAGTGCTTTTGAAAAATTGCCGGGACCACGGGTAAGCGTATTATCTAATTCTTTCTTCCCGGTACGCTTCAGCATTTCTTTTATTCCTTGCATAGGTTCTCCCGCACGGATAAGTATTGCATGGGGTATGCCATCAGCATTAGTCACCACATTAAACAAATGATGAATGCCATAACAGAGATAAACATAAGCCACTCCGCCATGCGCATACATAATATCATTTCTATTTGTCCTCCGGGCTCCATACGCATGGGAAGCTCTGTCCATTACACCTGCATAGGCTTCTGTCTCTACTATCCGCGCAGATGTAATAATTCCATCCCATTTTGTAACCACTACTTTTCCAAGCAGGTCTTTTGCTATTTGCAATACATTACTTCGCTGATAAAAACCAAGTGATAATCTTTTCATATTACTATCCGGCTTTTGAATCTTGTATCCTGTTCCTTGTACCTTCTTTCTTGTACCTTCTTCCCTCTATCTTGTTTCTTGTGCCTTGTTTCTTATATTTACCCACTCAAAAATAGGTCTTGCTTAAAGAAATAGTAATAGCCTTCCAATCCTGGTCAGAAGCCCATCGTTTTATTCAGCAGCATAAGTTGTGGAAGTGGATAGTCATACCCGGAATTATTTACACCATTCTTTTTGTACTGGGTATGTATTTTTTCTGGGCATCCGCAGATGATGCCATATCATGGGTAAGCGAACGATTGGGAATCGAAAACTGGCTGCAGCAGAAAAGGAGTGAATGGCTGAGTTTCTTTTTCGTAATGATGGGAATGATGCTGCGCCTGGTACTTGTCCTTTTTTACTTTTCTCTTTTTAAATACGTTATCCTGATCATCGGCTCCCCGGTATTTGCCTACCTCAGTGAAAAAACCGAAGCCATCATTGAAAATAAAGAACATACTTTCAACTGGCCGGAGCTAAAAAAAGATGCAGCCAGGAGCATACGGCTGGTATTGCGTAATTGTCTTTCCCAGACAATGTACCTTATTGGCGTGGCGCTTATGTCCCTGTTACCATTGATCGGCTGGATCACCCCTATCATCGCTTTACTGATGGAATGTTATTATTATGGGATTTCCATGCTGGATTATAGTTTTGCGCGAAACGGTTTTACCCCTCAAAAAAGTATTCATTTTATTGGTCGCCACAAAGGGTTAGCCATCGGAAACGGTTTTTTGTTTTACCTGATGCATGTTGTTGTCATTTTCGCACCAGCTTACGCCATCATCGCTGCTACATTAAGCGTTCATAAAGTAAAAAACAGCTGACACCATGGATCAACAAGGAGTAGTGTACCTGATCCCATCCTTGCTGGATGAAAATGGCATTGAAGCCATTCCTTCTTATATTGTTACGTCTGTTAAGGATTGCCGTGTTTTCTTCGTAGAAAATGAACGAACAGCCCGCCGCTTCCTGAAAAAACTATGGAGAGAGATGGTAATTGATGAGTATGAATGGTATGTAGTTTCTGATTCCCGGGAATTGTCTGACACTTTTAGACAAAAATTGAAAGAAGGAAAAAATATTGGTATTATCAGTGAGGCTGGTTGTCCCGGTGTAGCCGACCCGGGCCAGTTGTTAGTAGCCATGGCCCAGGAAATGAATATATCTATTAAACCATTAGTGGGGCCTAACTCCATATTACTGGCATTGATGGCAAGCGGTATGAACGGGCAGCAGTTCCAGTTTATTGGCTATTTACCTATAGATAACCAGCAAAGAATAAAAGCGATAAAAGAACTGGAAGCAGAATCGCAGAAAAAGAATTGTACACAAATATTTATTGAAACGCCCTACAGAAATAACCAGCTTATTGAAGCGTTGATCAGCAATTGTAAGCCTTCTACAAAACTTTGTATTGCGGCTGACCTTACCGGGTCAACAGAATGGATAAAAACAAAAACGATCGCTGACTGGAAAAATGAGAAGACTCATCTGCACAAACGACCAGCGATATTTTTATTACAGGCTTCTCACTGATTTACCTGCTTTATCGGAGTAACACTTGTGACAATATATTTATTATCCCCCCGCCACGGCAATGTGGCCCTGTACTGAACATACGTCACCTGCACACATTCATCCTGCAGGTTTTTCAACACAGTGGCCAGGCTATCATTGGTAACAGAGAAATAAAATTTTTCAGGATTTACCGTCTGGCGGCAACTAAGCCACATCTCCCCTTCGTCGGTTTTAAAAACATTTCCTTTGTGCGTTATCTTGATCAGCGTCCCTTTTCTTTCCCCCTCCCCATATTTATTAAAAAAGAACCAGTAAATAGCCAATGTCCCCAGCAGTACAGCGATGATGAGCATATTCCTGAAAAAGCGACCTGCTTTCCTTTGAAAACCATTATTCTTTTTACTAACCTCCGTTTGTCTCAATTCTTCCATAAACATGATTTTATAACAAAAAATTTGTGATGCTAAATCAATTATTATTATACATTTGTACCCAATTTACAATTTGTTTGTAAACGTGAGCAACATTCTGACACATACCAAGCAATTCGCCTTTCATGCACCCATTACCAGTGGCGTGTATGCCGTAGGTTTTGATGTATTTACTTTTTCCCGCCCGCGACGCCACCCTCAATGCTGACAGGACAAACCCCTGACCATGGCCCCTGTCAGTGAACCATTTCCGAAAAAGATAAACAACGACTGGTCTCCCCCTATTTAATTTAATATTTTTTCAAAGTGGACAATCAACAAATTATCATCAGGGTCGCCACACCAGATGATAAAGCCTATTCAAAAATAATCACCGACGAAATGGAGTCTTCGGCTGCTGCCCGTGGTACGGGAATAGCCAAACGTTCTCCTGAATATATCGAGCAAAAAATTGATGAAGGTAAAGCTGTCATCGCCCTTACCAAAGAGGGCAAATGGGTGGGCTTTTGCTATATAGAAACATGGAGCCACGGTGACTATGTAGCCAACTCCGGTCTTATCGTGGTTCCTGAATACAGGAAAAGCGGTGTAGCCAAATCTATCAAACAAAAGATATTCAATCTCTCAAGACAAAAATATCCTGAAGCAAAGATATTTGGCCTCACTACCGGGCTGGCCGTCATGAAGATCAACTCCGACCTGGGATACGAACCTGTTACCTATTCTGAACTGACACAGGATGAATCTTTCTGGGCGGGTTGTAAAAGCTGCGTGAACTACGAGATACTGATGAGTAAAGACAGAAAAAATTGCATGTGTACAGCTATGCTTTACGATCCTAAAGATCACTATGAGCCAGAGGAAACCAAGGAATTCTTTAAAGAAAATGTAAAAGGCTTTGAAAGGTTACTCCGCTTCAAACAATGGAAATTGCTCCGCCCATTCATGAAAAAAGACAAAAACAAAAATGGGAATAGCGGGAGCAGGCTCAAATCAATCTTCCATCATTTATTCCATCTCTAAACCCGGTAAATAAATACGATGCCAAAAAAAGTTGTTTTAGGTTTCAGTGGCGGATTAGATACTTCTTACTGTGTAAAATACCTGAGCGAAGACATGGGCTATGAAGTGCATAGCATTATTGTAAACACCGGTGGTTTTACAGAAGAAGAACTGAAACACATCGAAGCGCATGCTCATAAGCTTGGCGTAAAATCACATAAAGCAGTCAATGCAGTAAAAAGTTACTATGACAGCATTGTCAAGTTTCTCATTTATGGTAATGTCTTAAAAAACAATACATACCCATTAAGCGTAAGTGCTGAAAGATTGAGCCAGGCACTCCATATAGCTGATCATGTACAGGAACTGGGTGCTACCGCAGTAGCGCATGGCAGTACAGGCGCCGGCAATGACCAGGTAAGATTTGATATGATCTTCAATATAATGATCCCCGGTGTTGAGATCATTACCCCTATCCGTGACCTGAAGCTGAGCCGTGAACAGGAGATCGAATACCTGAAAGGCAAAGGCGTGGACATGAACTTTGACAAATCAATGTATTCCATCAACAAGGGATTGTGGGGAACAAGTGTCGGCGGAAAAGAAACACTTTCTTCCAAAGGCATGTTACCGGAACAAGCATGGCCCACACAGGTAACCAAACATGGCAGCGAAGAAGTAAAACTGCATTTTGAAAAAGGAGAGCTGAAGAAAGTAAATGATAAACTATTTCATCATCCGGCTGATGCTATTCAATATTTACAAACAATTGCCGGACCTTATGGCATTGGCCGTGATATTCATGTTGGTGATACCATCATTGGTATTAAAGGACGGGTAGGTTTTGAAGCCGCAGCTCCCATGGTGATATTAAAAGGACACCACGCACTGGAAAAACATGTATTGACCAAATGGCAATTGACATTAAAAGATCAGCTATCGCAATTCTATGGTAACTGGCTGCATGAAGGACAGATACTTGACCCGGTGATGAGAGATATCGAAGCTTTTTTGGAAACAACACAAAGAAATGTGACGGGTGATGTATTCGTGCAGTTATTCCCTTACCATTTCCAGGTCACAGGTATTGAATCAGCTTTCGACCTGATGAGTGGCAAGTTTGGAAAATACGGAGAAATGAATAATGGCTGGAGCGGCGAAGATGTACGGGGCTTCAGTAAAATATTTGGCAACCAGACAATGATCTATCACCAGGTGAAAGATGCAACGATCCCTAAAAAAATATAAACGCCTCCCCATCCCGATAGCAATCGGTACCAAAGGAGGGACTTAGGAAAACCCGAGCATTATGAGCAACTTTCAAAAATCAGAGACTTTAAAAGCCTCTCCCTTAGGGAGAGCTTTGGTGAGGGCTGGCATAATAGGCGGAGCGGGCTATACTGGCGGCGAACTGATACGATTACTCATTCACCATCCGCATACCACTGTTTCTTTTATTCATAGCCGCAGTAATGCAGGCAAGCCTGTCCATACTGTTCACCAGGATCTGCTGGGCGATACCAATTTAGCATTCTCCGATAAACTAACTGACGACATTGATGTGTTATTTCTTTGCCTTGGACATGGTGAGTCAAAGAAATTTCTTTCAGAAAACACGATCGCTGATAAAATAAAGATCATTGACCTGGCGAATGATTTTCGTTTGACACAAAGCTCACAGCTCGGAACCCGCAACTTCGTTTACGGTTTACCCGAATTAAACAGGGAGAAAATAAAATCAGCCAATAATATCGCCAATCCCGGTTGTTTTGCAACCGCTATTCAAGTAGGATTATTGCCATTGGCAAAAGCGGGCTTGTTAAATGACATTTATACAACGGGCATTACTGGGTCTACCGGTGCAGGTCAAAGTTTATCTCAGACATCTCATTTTAGCTGGCGGGCAAATAATATACAGGCCTACAAAACTTTGACGCATCAGCATCTTGGTGAAATAGGTGAATCTCTTTTACAATTACAGCCGGAAAGCGATATTGACCTCAGTTTCGTTCCGTGGCGGGGAGATTTTACAAGAGGGATATTTATTAGCTCTGTTATTAGTTGTGATCTTAGCCTGGAAGAACTCACTACACTCTATATTGATTTTTATAAAGACCATCCCTTTACACATGTAAGTAAAGACTCTATTTTCCTGAAGCAGGTGGTCAATACCAACAAAGCTGTTATACAACTGGAAAAACCGGGAAGCAAACTAGTAGTTCATTCGGCTATTGATAATTTATTGAAAGGAGCCAGCGGACAGGCCGTACAAAATATGAACCTGTTGTTTGGCTTTGAGGAAAATACAGGTCTTCAACTCAAACCAACCGGATTTTAACCGATGAAAAAAGATCCTTTATATAAGCTGCTGGCAAAAAAGGAATCTATCGGTTTACTCTGCAATCAATCCGGCTGGCATAGTTCTACAGGAAAATATAGTTTTCAATCATTAGCGGAACAGGGTCGTCTTAAAAAGGTTTTTATTCCTGAGCATGGCCTTTTTGGAGAATTACAGGATCAAATAAAATTAGACGACACTTCAGTTTATAAAAACCTGGCAAGTGATGTTGAATGGGTATCACTTTATAACTCAACTGATCAGTCTCTGACCGCAACAGTAGTCCATCTTTCAGGACTTGATGCGATCATCATAGACATACAGGATACTGGAAGCCGCTACTACACATTTACCAGCACGATATGGTTGCTGCTGAAAAAAATAACTGAGCTCCATCTTGACATTGCAATTATTGTAATGGACAAACCCAACCCTGCCGGTAGACAGGTAGAAGGGACAAGGATAAAAAAAGAATACGCCTCCTTTATAGGATTAGAGGGGTTACCGCACCGGCACGGCCTTACCATGGGGGAGCTTTGCAGGTATTTCAAAAATAAACTGGATGCGAAATGGGAGTTGATCATCCAGGCTGCCCGTAAAAAAGAAACGGCTTTTATTTCCCCTTCTCCTAATATTCCCTCCGTTAGCACTTGTTCTTTGTATAGCGGTCAATGCCTGTGGGAAGGAACGAATATTAGTGAAGGACGGGGCACTACGCTTCCTTTTGAAATGATCGGTGCTCCATTCTTAAACTGGGTATTCGCAGAAGACTGGAACAACACTAAACATCCAACTTATAATAAAAGTTGTTATATACGTCCTTTACTTTTCATTCCTGTCTTTCACAAATTTGCCAATACAACATGTAATGGGTTCCAACTGATGGTACATAACAAGAAAGAATATCATTCGCTGGCCCATTCATTGCAATTAGTAAAATATATAAAAGAAAAAACACCGGCCTTTGAATGGAAGCAGGGACAATATGAAGCCTTTAATGATAAAAAAGCTATTGAATTGCTGGTGGGCGACCAATTACTGCTTGACTATTTAGACAACAAAGCAGGCTGGAAAGAGGTAAAACTAAAATTAGCTGAAGAAGAAAAGGCGTGGATAAAAGAAGTATCGCCATTCCTGATTTATAAATCACCTTTACAAAAAACCAAAATAAAATAAATGAACCTGTTTGACGTGTATCCGCTGAATGACATTACTATTGTGAAAGCCAAAGGCTCCTATGTATGGGATGATAAAGGCGATCAATACCTTGATCTGTATGGCGGTCATGCTGTGATCAGTATCGGCCATACCCATCCACACTGGGTACAGCGAATAGAAGACCAGCTGGAGAAAATAGCTTTCTATTCCAACTCCATTAAAATTCCGCTGCAGCAACAGTTGTCGGATAAGCTGGGAAAGATTTCAGATAAAAAAGATTACCAGCTTTTTCTTTGTAATTCAGGTGCTGAAGCAAATGAAAATGCGCTAAAGCTCGCTTCATTTCATAATGGAAGAAAAAAAATAGTGGCTTTCACTAAATCTTTTCATGGCAGAACTTCTCTGGCCGTTTCAGCGACTGATAACAAAAACTATATCGCCCCGGTAAATGAATCGGATAATGTGATCTTTCTTCCCTTTAATGATGAAGATGCACTGGAAGAATGTTTTAAAGCGAATGGGAAAAAAATATCATCAGTTATTATCGAAGGTATCCAGGGTGTCGGCGGCATCAATGTAGCAGACGAATCTTTCCTGAAAAAGATCAGGAGCCTTTGTGATGAATACGGCGCTGTCTATATTGCCGACAGCGTACAATGTGGGTATGGCAGAACCGGAAAATTTTTCAGTCATGATTTTGCGGGAGTAAATGCTGATATCTATACGATGGCGAAAGGGATGGGTAATGGATTTCCTGTGGCAGGCATCATCATTGCACCGCATATAAAGCCAAAGCATTTTATACTGGGTACTACTTTCGGAGGCAATCACCTGGCTTGTGCTGCGGCCTTAGCCGTGCTGGAAATAATAGAAGAAGAGAAACTCATGGGCAATGCGGTCATGGTAGGCAAATACCTGAAAGATCAACTGGAAGAAATTCCTGAATTGAAAAATGTAAGAGGACGTGGATTGATGATCGGCTTTGATGTGCCGGAAGAATTAAAAGACCTGAAGAAAAACCTGTTGTGGAATCAAAAGATATTTACAGGAGAAGCTAAGCCAAATGTGATTCGCTTGCTGCCTTCCCTGGCATTGAAGAAAAGAGATGCGGAAGATTTTATTGAAGCTTTAAAGGAAGAAATTGAGAAAGTAATGGAAAAGGTTCAGGGCTAATTGCATTGCCCCGGCCTTAAGGCCGGGAACCATAAAAACAAATTATACATAAAATTGAAACAGTTCATCTCTGTTAATGACGTTTTAAGCCCCTCTTTTGGAGGAGTTGGGGAGGCTATTGATGCCTTAGTCCAAAAAGCTTTGGCCTATAAAACTGATCCTTTTAAAGACAAAACTCTTGGCGCCAATAAACGGATTGGTTGCCTGTTCCTGAACCCGAGTATGCGGACAAGACTGAGCACACAGGTGGCTGCGCAAAACCTTGGAATGGAAACCATCATTTTTAATGTCGGCAGCGAAGGATGGGCGCTGGAGTTTGAAGAAGAAGCGATCATGAGCGGCAATACTGTGGAGCATGTAAAGGATGCCGCACCCATTATGGGAAAATATTTTGATATACTTGCTATCAGAACTTTTCCTTCATTAAAGAACAGGGAAGATGATTACAGCGAACTGTATATTAAACAATTTATTAAGTATGCCGGCATACCGGTAGTGAGTTTGGAAAGTGCAACACTTCATCCTTTACAATCGCTAACAGACATTATTACTATTACAGAAAACTATAAACCTGCCTACCGGACAGGCAGGTCGCAAACGGCCCACCGCAAACCTAAAATAGTGCTGACATGGGCTCCGCATGTAAAACCTCTACCGCAATGTGTAGCGAATAGTTTTTCCCAATGGGTCAATGCATGGGGACAGGCTGACTTTGTGATCACCCACCCGGAAGATTATGAATTAAGTGAAGAGTTTACCAAAGGAGCGACGATCACAGAGAACCAGGATGAAGCATTGAAAGATGCAGACTTTGTGTATGTTAAGAACTGGAGTACATTTAATGATTATGGAAGAATTTATTGTAACGATCCGTCATGGATGCTCAATAATGAAAAACTGAAACTGACGAATGATGCGAAAGTGTTGCATTGTTTACCGGTAAGAAGAAATGTAGAATTAAGTGATGAGATATTGGATGGCCCCAATAGCCTTGTGACGCCTGAAGCCGCTAACAGGGTATGGGCGGCACAAGCCGTTCTTTCTGAAATCCTGAAAACCCCCACCCCCTGAAGGGGAGTTTATAAAGAGTCTTTATGAAAGAGAAACTTTATGTTATTAAGATCGGCGGGAACATTATTGATGATGAGGAAAAACTAAACACTTTTCTAAAATCATTTGCTTCTCTTGAAACTCCCCTTCAGGGACCGGGGGTAAAAAAGATATTGGTTCACGGTGGAGGGAAGCTGGCTACTAAACTGGCAGAAAGACTCGGAGTGGAACAACAGGTAGTAGAAGGAAGAAGAATTACTGACGCAGAAACACTAAAGATCGTAACAATGGTATATGCAGGCTATATCAATAAAAATATTGTGGCTCTCCTGCAAGCCAATCACTGCAACGCTATCGGGCTTTGCGGCGCTGATGGCGATGCTATACTGGCGCATAAAAGACAACATGCGCTGATTGATTATGGCTTTGTCGGTGATGTTGACGCCATCAATACTGTTTTACTAAAAAGCCTGCTGGAACAAAATATCGCTATTGTCTTTGCCCCTATCACACACGATCAGCAGGGACAATTGCTCAATACGAATGCAGATACGATAGCACAGGAAGTAGCCAAAGCCATGAGCAGGGAATATGATGTCAGCCTTATTTATTCTTTTGAAAAAAGCGGCGTATTGCTGGATGCTGAAGATGATACAACCGTTATACCTGAGATCACTCCTGTTTATTACCAGCAACTGAAGGCCCAACAAAAAATATTCGCCGGGATGATCCCAAAGCTGGACAATGCATTTGCCGCATTAGACAGTGGCGTAAAAAAAGTGATCATTTGCAAAGCTGAAAACCTGGAACAGCTTACTATAGGAAGCTCCGGGACGACTATAATAGCCCCTGCATCCTGATAATAGCGATAGGATAAAAGAAAGGCTTAAAAAATAAGACATGGACAACCCTGTAAATAATCAGTCTCTTTCAAAAGTAGCTCTGCCAACCGGCGAAGTGGATGTAGTGGGTACTGCTATTGATCTTTTAAAGGAACTGATCGCAACACCGTCTTTCAGTAAAGAAGAAGACCAGACTGCGGGTATCCTTTGCCGCTTTATTGGAACAAAAGGCATCCCCCATACAAGGGTGGGCAATAATGTATTTGCATTGAACAAATATTATGATGCAGCGAAACCAAGCATCTTGCTTAATTCGCATCACGATACGGTAAAACCTAATAAAGGTTATTCATTTGATCCCTTCAGCCCGTTTGAAAAAGATGGGAAACTTTTTGGTTTGGGCAGCAATGATGCTGGCGGCTGCCTGGTGTCATTGATAGCTACATTTCTTTATTACTATGACCGGCAGGATACCAAATACAATGTTGTTTTTGCCGCCAGCGCTGAAGAAGAAATAAGTGGCGTAAACGGAATTGAATTAGTATTGCCTTTCCTCGGAAAAATTGATTGCGGCATTGTAGGTGAACCTACAAAACTGGAAATGGCTGTGGCGGAAAGAGGGTTAATGGTAATAGATTGTACTGCCGAAGGCCGGTCAGGACATGCTGCAAGAAATGAAGGAGAGAATGCCTTGTACAAAGCGGTGGATGATATTAACTGGATACGCGGGTATAAATTTGAAAAGGTAAGCCCTTTACTTGGCGAATCAAGACTAACTGTAACTGTAATAGGTACAGAAAACCAGCAGCATAATGTAGTACCTTCTCAATGTAAATATATCATTGATGTACGGGTAAATGAGTTGTATTCCTTTGAAGAAATATTAGAGGCATTACAAAATAATCTGAAAAGTAAATTCAGGCCAAGGACTACAAGAATGAAGTCCACTTCTATTGAACTGGACCATCCCCTGGTAAAGGCAGGTATAAAATTAGGACGTGGCTATTATGGCTCACCTACTACATCAGATAAAGCACTAATGCCGTTTCCGACTTTAAAAATGGGACCGGGAGATAGCGCAAGAAGCCATACAGCTGACGAGTATATCTATATTGAGGAAATAAAAGAAGGGATTGGCACTTATATTCAGCTAGTAAATCAATTATTATGAAATTGTGGCAAAAAGATAAAGCATCCCTGAAAGAGGTAGAAACTTTCACTGTCGGTAAAGACCGTGAGATGGATATGTATTTAGCTGCTTTTGATGTGCAGGGGTCGTTGGCTCATATTCAAATGCTGGAATCAATTGGATTGCTGACAAAAGATGAATTGACACAATTACAGTCTGAATTAAAAAAAATCTATTCGCAGATAGAAAAAGGAGAGTTCAAATTACAGGATGATGTAGAAGATATTCATTCGCAAATAGAATTATTGCTTACGCAAAAGCTTGGCGATATTGGGAAAAAAATCCATTCCGCCCGTAGCCGGAACGACCAGGTACTGGTAGATGTAAAACTTTTCCTGAGAAATGAAATTGAAGAACTAGTAAAACACATTCAGCCATTCTTTGATCTACTCCAAACACAAAGTGAAAAATATAAAGATCATTTATTGCCCGGCTATACGCATTTGCAGTTAGCGATGCCCTCGTCTTTTGGTTTGTGGTTCGGCGCTTACGCTGAAAGTTTAGTGGATGATACCATTACATTGAAAGCAGCTTATGATGTGGTAAATAAAAACCCGCTGGGTTCGGCGGCAGGGTATGGTTCATCTTTCCCCATTAACAGAACGCTTACTACAAAGCTACTTGGTTTTGATGATCTGAATTATAATGTAGTCTATGCTCAAATGGGAAGAGGCAAAGCAGAAAGAATTACGGCCATGGCGCTGGCGAATGTCGCTGATACGTTGAGCAAATTATCTATGGATGCCTGTTTATTCCTGAACCAAAATTTCAGTTTTATCAGTTTCCCGGCGGAACTGACAACAGGCAGTAGCATTATGCCACATAAAAAAAACCCGGATGTATTTGAACTGATCCGTTCGCATTGCAACCGCATCAAAGCTTTGCCCAACGAGATCATGCTGATGACAACCAACCTGCCTTCCGGTTATCACCGCGACCTGCAATTATTAAAGGAACATTTATTCCCCGCATTTAAAACGCTGAAAGATTGTATTGATATGGCTGGGTTGATGTTATCCAGCATTGATGTTAAAAAAGATATACTGGCTGATGAAAAATATAAATACCTGTTCAGTGTAGAGGAAGTGAATAAACTCGTTTTACAGGGAGTTCCTTTCCGGGATGCTTATAAAAAAGTTGGGTTGGATATTGAAGCGGGGAAATTTTCTTACAATATAAATGTCAATCATACACATGAGGGAAGCATTGGCAATCTTTGTACGGAAGAAATAAAGAAGCAAATAAACCGGTTACTGGAAAGCTTCCCGTTTAAAGCTGTAGAAACAGCTGTGGCAAAGCTTGTCAAATAGTTTTTTACCGGCGTATATTTTATTCAACTGAACGTTGGGCATTTGTGCTGTTAGCAGTATACTATTTTACTGTCTTTTATTTTGACGAATTTGGTCTCAGCAAATTTTGATTATTGACAATTAGCCCCCACTTCTTCAATAAACCTTCCCGCCTGCTCAATCCTGCTTGACCTACCCCGTTAGCGGGACTAATTTACATCTCGAAATCATTTGTTAGCAACACAGCTTTATTCATTCATAACCATTAAAAATAAAAAAATGAAACAAAATTTTTCAGCACTTCTTTGTGCATTCGTTTTCGCTACTCTTCTTTTTTCCTGCAAAAAAGAAACACTAGAAGAAACAAGCAAGATAGTTCCGTTTACAGGAACCTATACAACCACAGTTGAACTATTGAGCAGTCCCCCGATGGTACAGGTCAGGATTACCGGAATAGGGCAGTCCAGTGATTTGGGAAGCGGTAAATTTATAGCCTACTCAACCCTCAATTTAACTACAGCACCCCCATTTCGTTTAGGTGGCATCTCTACCATGTTTGCAGCTAACGGAGATGTTTTTTATACTTCATTTACCGGGACACAAACACCCAATACGGATGGCACAAATACAGTTGTTATGACCCATACCCTCAGAGGGGGAACCGGCAAATATCAAAATGCCAGCGGAACTTTTACCGGCAACACAATCGTCAATCAAAGCAGCCCGGCTAACACTATTACACTCAATGGAACCATTAGTTATTAGCCAGGTGAAACTAAAAAGGATTTTCACAGGCAATAAAAATATCGCTAGTGAAATAATAAAAATGTTTGGGGTTATTCTTGTTATCTACAGATTAAATTTATTACAATGAAAAAAATAGTGTCCACCCTCTTATCGTTGCTCATTTTCATTTCTTCTTATTCGCAAAAAGCAATTGAAGAAGAAATGAGAAGGCTTGAAGAAAAAGTAGTACAGGCTGTATTACAAAAGGATTCGGCAACCTTGCGGAAGATCTGGGCTCCCAACTTTATGGTAAATGCTCCCATAAATCGTGTTGTAACAGGCGGACAGGTAGAACTGGTGATGGCTGGAGCTATAAGTTACAGCAGCTATATTTTGGATATAGAAAAAATCCTGATAAAAGGAGATATTGTAATTACGATGGGCAATGAAACAGTTGTACCCGTTTTGGGTAACCCAAAAGGAGGTCAAACAATCAAAAGGCGGTATACTCAAATTTGGGTAAAAGAAAATGGCAGGTGGATAGCGATTGCAAGGCATGCCAATGAAGTATGCCTGCAATAATAATATTTTTTTGGCCAGCGGATAGTTTGCTATCGCATTGATAAATTCAATTGAGTTAGGATATTGCATTACTTTTAGTAAGTGCTGGTGTTGGTTAAATTTATTCTATATGCATACCCGGTTTTTCATCCTTTTCTTTTTGTTTGGTATTAATGCTACTGCACAAACGTATAAAATAGACAGCCTGAAGAAATTGCTTCCCGGACTGAGCGACCGTGCACTGGTAAATTGCCTGAATACACTGGGTCGGGAATTTAATTTTAATTTCATTCATTCTGATTCTGCTCTGAAATATGCAGGGCTGGCTTATCAACAGGCTTCAGCCAGAAATTACAACAGTGGTAAAGCAGCTTCCTTAACCATTCAGGCTGATGTACAGGGAAGGCTATTGGGATACCCGAACCTGATGAAACGCTATAGTCAGCAGGCCATTGAACTTTTGAAAAATGAAAATGATCCGAAAAATCTTTCAACTGCCTGGTACTATCTTTCATTGGCCTATGCCTTCCAGGGCATTTATGACAGTGCGCGGGATGCAGCTGGTAAGGCACGGCAAATTTCTTTAAAAGCTAATGATAAATTGGGATTGGCCTGGGCCGTTCTGGCTACGGGATTCATTTATTGCCAAAGCGGTGATTATTGGAAGGGCTTTGAGAACCTGATCGAATCACAGCAAATGGGTAAGGAATTAAACGATTCGTTAATCACATCCGTTTCCCTGGCCTTCATTGCCCGGTCATTCAACCGGGTGGGTGATCCGCAAAAAGCGCTCAGCTATTATCATCAAAGTATGAAATATGCAACGCCCTTCTTTTTGCTCTGGCCTCACCTGGAAGACATGGCCTATGCCTATTTTCAATTGAAACAATATGATTCCGTTTTGTATTACCAGCAAAAGCACCGGCATAACCTGGATTCATTAACCAAAGATCCTTTGGTTAGAAAAAAATTTAGCGCATTCCGATGGGGATATTCCATTGATGTTCAGTTAGCCCGCAAACAATACGATAAAGTATTGGCAGATTTGCTACCTCATATTGATCAACTGCGGAAAAACAGGGATGTTCCTCCACTAATGCAATCTTTATTGGCGGTTGGAAAGGTCTATGAGCGTAAAAAAAATTACACCGCCTCCCTGCATTTTACAAGGGAATTGTTTCAAATAGCTAACCAGGCTGATAATAAACAGTTCTTAAAAGAAGCCAATCAATTATTGGCTTCCCTGTTTGACCAGACAAAACAGAGTGACAGCGCCTATCATTATTTAAGGCAATACACTGCCATCAAAGATTCTATGGAGATAGCACAGTTTGCCCAACGGACTGTTCTTTACCTGTCAGCGTCCGAAGCTGAAAACAGGATACGCTTGTTAAAAAAGGATAAGGAAATAAATGAACAGCAATTGGCTTTAAACAAAAAAGAATTGCAAAAACAATCGCAGTTGAAAAACATTTTGGTGCTGAGCCTGTTGGTGATATTTTTGATCTCATTTCTGGTGATCAGAAACGTTATCCTGAAACGGAAAAATGAAAGGCTCCAAAACGAACAGTCCCAATCAGATTTGAAACGAAAAACCCTGGAGCTGGAAATGCAGGCCCTCCGTGCACAAATGAATCCCCATTTTATTTTCAATTGTTTAAGCGCAATAGATAATTTAATACAAACCGGCCAAGCCGATAAAGCAACTTCCTGCCTGGCCCGGTTTGCCAAACTGATAAGGGGTGTGCTCGACAGTTCCAAAAACAACGTAGTTCCTTTTCAAAAAGATTATGAAACACTCCGGTTATACCTGGAAATGGAGCAGTTCCGTTGTAACAATAAATTCAGTTACCACCTGACGGCGGATCAGGAATTACTGCATGGTGATTATAAAATTCCTCCGCTCATCGTTCAGCCTTTTATTGAAAATGCCATACATCATGGCTTGCTCAATAAACAGGACTGCAACCGCCAATTAGAGGTGTCTGCATATTTAAAGGATGATCACATCATCTTTTCCATCACTGATAATGGCATTGGTCGTAAACAGTCTGCTGTACTTAAAGAAGTGAACAGGCCGGAGCATCAATCGTATGGAGTTGCCATTACCCGGGAGCGTATTTATCTTCATAATAAAAACGGCAAAACAAATGATGTTGAGATCACCGACCTAGAACAGCGTGGCAAAGCGACGGGCACAAAAGCTATTATAAGAATCAATAGTTTTGAAACGTAAAAAATAAAGCATGTTAAGAGCCGTGTTAATAGATGATGATGAAAGTAACCTTAGCTCCCTCAGTGAAAAACTGTGTAAGCATTGTCCCCAAATTGAAATCATTGCCCGGTGTGATAATGCGCAGGATGGAATGAAATTCATCAATAGTCTGCAGCCTGATGTAGTGTTTTTGGATATTGAAATGCCTGTGATGAATGGATTTGTGATGCTGCAGCAGTTAGTGTATAAAAAATTCGAACTCATTTTTGTAACCGCTTACGACCATTATGCCATAAAAGCCATCCGGTACAGTGCGCTGGATTATCTTGTGAAGCCAGTTGAAATTGAAGAGCTGAAAGTTGCCGTATTAAAAGCGGAGGCAAACCGTAAGAGCCAGCCCGCTGATTCGCAGCTAGATATTTTGCTGGAGCACCTCCAGAAAAAACAACCCCGGCGCATCAGCATTCCAACAACTGAAGGCCTGCAGTTCATCAACCTTGAAAACATTACTTACCTGGAGGCGAGTAATAACTACACCAATATTTACCTTTCTAACCGCCAAAAATTTCTCGTAAGCCGTACGTTAAAAGATTTTGAAGAAATACTTCCTTCAGAAACGTTTCTGCGCATTCACCATTCTAATATTATAAATAAGCTTTTTGTTGAGCGGTACATCCGGGGCGATGGAGGACAAGTTGTTATGAAAGATGGGATCGTTCTGGATGTATCCAAAAGAAAAAAAACAGAATTTTTGCAGGCAATAGGATACTAGTTTTCCTTATTGTTCGTCTTCAGCTCTCCTTGCAGCTTCGCATTCTTATTCAGCCGCTTGAAGCGACATAGTAATTGATGCGGAACAAAATGCTCCGAACAGCTTCTAATATCAACAATACACTGAGGGCAGCATTGGCAATTATTGCAGGAAAGAAATAAAAAACAAATGGACCGGGTACCGGAAAGTGTCCCATTTAAAGCCATAGAAACTACTATTGCAATACTTCTCAAATATTCATTTTCAATAATTAGTCCCCGTAAAACTTAAGGTAAGTGTGAATGTCAACATCGCATTCTTTAACAAGATGGAGAACTTCTTCGATTTGTTCCTTATCTGCTGGTAAATAGCCTTCGAGTTCTTTTAAATCTGCGGCTAAATCTTCAAACATGTAAGCATTGAATGTTGTATCGCCATAAGGATCAAGATATTTCAATAGCCGAAATGATTTATTGTAAATAATTTCATTATCTGAAAGAACAAACTCTTTCGGCATTATCTTTTTAGCATTACCACCCTCATCTTCAATTTGAATTGTCCAACCCATTTTTAAATAATTAAACCACCTTTAATTGATCACAAGCTACATTAATAATTCCCAGTTACAGCTCTCCTTTATTCGCCGTTTCAAAAATATCGTTGGTATATCGTGATGATCAAAATAACAATGGCTGTTATAGTTTAGCACCTATAATAAATATCTGAAGGCAGAAAATTTACCGTTTTAACCACCCAATAGCCTCCTGTGATAATTTATTTGTCCAAGATGATAGCTCAAATGTGCTACCAGGTGAACTAAAAAATATTCTGTTGAAGTTTTTTCCGCAAAAACCAACAGCGGGTATTCTTCATTAAGCTGTTCATCGGTTAATAGATCAAGAGCGGTATCAACAACAAGTATTGTATCACCTATCTTCTTTATTAATTCCTTTTGGGGGTTATTTTTTTGTGAAAACTCAAGATCACGGTGCCTGGTATATCCTGTCTTCCCTATCTCCGCTCCTATGTATGTATTTAAGTTTCCGATTAAATGTAAACATAAGTTGCCTGCTGAATTAGCAATACTCTTCTTTACAAGCCATATCTTTTTCTCGTCTTCATATAAGGTTATCTCCTGCTTCAGCTTATCAAGGTCTCTCCGGAATAATTTTTTAAGTGTTGGTATCAGCATAATATTACAATCCATATTTATCAATCAAATAGATCAGCGCCGCCATATTAACAGCCCCTAGTTCCAGCTCCCTTTTATTTACCGCTTCAAACACATCGTTCCTCGAATGATGAATATCAAAGTAACGTTGTGTATCCGGGTTCAAACTTCCCATAGGTGTACCGAGTTCTTTGTTTAACGGGCCAATATCTGCACCGCCACCACCTTTCGTAAATTCAGAGCAACCATAAGGAGCGATCAGTTCCTTCCATCCCAGCACTTTTTTAAACTGTTCATCAGATACTGTAAAGCCCAGGCCTCTTGGCGTAAAACCACCGGCATCACTTTCAATGGCAAAAATATGTTTCTCATTTTTCGCTTTTGCTTCTTCCGCATATTTAATGCCGCCGCGTAAACCATTTTCTTCATTGGCAAACAATACAAACCGTATCGTTCGCTTAGGCTGGTAGCCGACAGCTTTCAATGCACGGAGCACTTCCATGGTCTGAACTGAACCAGCCCCATCGTCATGCGCTCCTTCACAATTATCCCAGCTATCAAGGTGTCCGCCGATAGTTATTATTTCATCAGGGAATTCTGTCCCTTTTAATTCGCCTATTACATTATGGCCGATGGTATCCGGTAAAAAATGGCCATTCGTTTTTAACTGAACCATTACTTTCCCTTTTTGTAAATTAAGATCCAGCCAGTCAGCATCGCGCAGACCAATAGCGACAGCCGGTATTTTTTCATATAATGAATCATAACGGGTAGCTCCTGTATGCGGATTATTATCCGTGCTATGGCTCATACTTCTTACAATAACAGCTAGCGCTCCATATTTAGCTGCACGGCTGGGGCCTTGCCCGCGATATTGCCCTGCATCACGATAGGATAAAAATGTAGTGACATAAGTGGGATTAAATTTATAATTATAAAAAACGATCTTCCCTTTTACCTGGTCTTTCTTTTCTTCCAGGTCATTAAAAGAATTGACAAGCAGTACTTCCGCCTTTACGCCTTTTGAACCAGATCCCATTGAATTGCCGAGGGCAATAACATCCAGTGTTTTCGGAATAGCAGCGCCTTTACCGGTAAATATGGTTTTTACTTCATCCTTACCACCCCTGACCCAATGCGGTACCATACATTCCTGTAACCAGGTTTTATCAGCGCCTGACTCACTCATGGTTTTAAAACCCCATTTTTCCGCCTTTACCATTCCCGGTGAACCGGCCAGGCGCCCACCGATTTGCTTTGTCAGGTAACGAAGGTTATCGTAAGCTTTGCCATTTGTGAGCACTTCATCGGATATACGCCGTATCATTATTGAATCTTCCTTTTGGGCGAACGACGCAGCGGCAACAATAAAAGAAGCCGTTATTAAAAACAATTTTCTCATGCAGTTCAATTTTGCTAAAGTTACTGGATAGAGTGAAATTGAAGACAAAGATTTACGATAAACGGCAAACCTTCGTCGGGCAAAACTGTTACCTTGGGGTGGTCATATGAACCATTTATAATTTTATGCGAATTGGAATTGTTTGTTACCCCACATTCGGCGGTAGCGGTGTTTTAGCTACGGAATTAGGAAAAGCCCTTGCACAGGAGGGCCATCTTGTTCATTTCATCACTTACCAGCAGCCCGTAAGGCTGACAGGTTTTATTCCTAATATATTTTACCACGAGGTGCAGGTGCCTACGTACCCGTTGTTTGACTACCCGCCTTATGAAACGGCGTTGGCCAGCACCATGGTAGATGTGATAAAGAATAATAACCTTGACCTGCTGCATGTGCATTATGCCATCCCCCATGCTTCCGCGGCGTATATGGCGAAAAAGATACTGGAGAAAGAAGGAAAAAACATCCCGGTCATTACCACATTGCATGGTACAGATATCACATTAGTAGGAAAAGATAAAATGTATGCCCCGGTAGTTGCTTTTTCCATCAATCAAAGCGACGCTATTACGGCTGTATCCAACAACCTGCGGGATGAAACCTATAAAACATTTACGATTGAAAAAGACATACAGGTCATTTACAATTTTGTAGATGTACAGCGCTTCAACCGTAAACCGATTGACGCATTCAGAAAAGTAATTGCGCCTAAAGGGGAAAGAATATTATTGCATGCTTCCAACTTCAGGAAATTAAAACGTGTGCAGGATGTAGTGAAGATATTTTATGAAGTACAAAAAGAGATCCCTTCAAAATTATTATTTGTAGGCGATGGTCCCGAAAGACAGGTTGCCGAAGAATTAGGCCGGTCTTTAGGAGTGGGAGATGAAATACGTTTTGTAGGCAAGCAGGAACAAATGGAAGATATCCTGGCCATTGCCGATCTTTTCCTGCTCACATCAGAATATGAAAGTTTTGGTTTGGCCGCATTGGAAGCCATGGCAGCAGGTGTGCCGGTTATCTCCACGAATGCCGGTGGATTGAAAGAAATAAATATAGATGGTGAAACAGGGTATATGGGTAATGTCGGCGATATATTAACCATGAGTACAAAGGCCCTTGATATATTGCGCGATGATGAAATACTAAAAGGATTTAAAACGAGGGCGGCTAATCATGCGAAGAAATATGATATCGCCAATATAGTTCCTATATACGAAGCGCTGTATGAACGTTTTTTATAAATTAGCTCAATTATTTTAACGACGTAACCAGGATTCAGGGTTTACATTATTTTTTTCTATCATCAGCATAAAGTCAACCTGTCCGCCTGCACCATCCTGTGCTTCTCCCACCTTTCCAATAACCTGTCCTGTTTTTACCTCAGCCCCTTTACTAACATTCACAGCTGAAAGATTGCTGTAGGATGTAAAATACTTTCCATGCCGGATCACTACTGCTACGCCATCGCCATAATTATGAATAGCGGCTACTTCTCCGTCAAATATCGCCTTAACAGCGCCACCCACATTGGGTGTAGCAATGGTCACACCGGGGTTGTTATCCCGCAACTTGGTTCCTTCAATGGTATAAGGACCAAAATGAACACTGACAAAACCATTATCAACAGGCCAGGGCAGCTTTCCCCTGTTCAATTCAAATTTGTTATTCAGAGCAACATCCGATGCGTTCAGGTTCAGGTAGCTTTCTGTTTTCTTAGCCACCGTTTTTACAGAAGTAGTTCCTGTAGTCGCAGGAGTTGTCGCAGGAGCAATAACCGCCACTGAATTTTTCTTCTCTTCCGCTGCTTTCCTTTTTGCCTCTTCCGTAGCTTTTGCAATCTCTCTTCTCACAATAGCATCAATTGCATTTTTTATATCCCTGTCCTTTTTTTTCTTCGCTGTTATTTCTTTCTGCAGGTCTTTTTCCTGCGATTTCAAATTAGCCACCACCGCATCTTTTTCTTTCCGCTGTTCATCCAGCACATTTTTTTCTTTTACCTGGCTTTGCAAAGCCACACTCTTTTGCTGCTTTCTTCCTAATTGCTGTTGCTGCCTTTTAGCGATCAGTTGCTGTGTTTCCAATATCGTATTGACCTGTTTTTCCCGGTAACTACGATAACTTTTCAGGTAGGATACCCGGCGGATAGCATCATTAAAACTGGTGGAAGAAAAGATAAAATTTACATAATCGTAGCTACTCCTGTTCTTGTATGCATATATGACGGTGCGGGCATATTGCGTCTTTAATGTATCCACCTGTTTCTGCAGCCGGTAAACTTCCAGATTGCTGAGGTAGATATCATCATCTATCATTTTCAGCTCGCGGTTGATGCTGTTCATGTAGCGCTCCTGCAGGCTGATCTTTTTCTTGAGTATGTTCAATTGTTTCAGTGATAGTTTGGTCTTACCCTTTACATTATCATACATACTCTGCATCAGCTTCAGTTCATTCTGTATCTCCTGTCTTTCTTTCTCCAGCTGGGTCTTGTCCGTTAGCGGCTGTGCAAATAACAAAGTCGTGATACTGCTAAAGAGCAGTGTAATGAGCAGGTGTTTTTTCAGCATGGTTTATTTTTGGTAAATGAATAAAACAAGGTGCGGAAATGAACATATATAACGAATTATTGCAAAATAAATTTTACCCGGTCTAGTTCCTTTTATAATTTTTTGGCACTGAAAAAGGAAAGCTTAACGTTTCATTAAAGCCGTAGGATTTGAAATCAAGTTTAATATCCAGTTTCGTCTTTTCAGTTACCGTTATCCTCCTTTTGGTAGAAAAATCAGGACCTTTCTTTGTTTCATGTTCATCATAACTCAGCTCACAGGTACGGTTGCGGCTCATGTCCGTATCATCCAGTTTACTATGGTGCATCACGCCATTATTCAATGTTATAAGATTTTTGAACCATTCCCCGATACTTAGCAATGAAATGGTAGTAGGGGTTTTTATATAAGAAATAATATTGCTGTCTAAGAAAACAGGGTTGCCGATAAGAAGATCCTGTAATGATGCCAGGTCAAGCGGCAGACCTGTAACTTCCTGTACATAGGCAACACTCCTGCCTGTATAAATTTTATCCAGTTTATTGATCACTTTGATAGAGTCCTTCGTAATAAAAGCCCTTAAACCTTCAATACCAAATAGACCGGTAACGGCTATCCAGATCACACTGTCTTTATACATACGCAGGGTGGCATTCACATTTTCTTTCTTACCATCGCCGCCCACGTAGTCCACATCCACTTTTGCATTAAACGTGGTGAAGGCGATCTTTTGAGCCTGCAGCTTACTGTAAGTTTCCCGGATAATGGCTGAAGAGTCTTCAACATTTTCTATGGGTGCCGTTACTATCCCAATTGAATCCTTTTTAGCGATCGCTGTCTGTATCTTACGGGTTGACCGGCAGGAACTAAAAAGAAAAACAGCTACAGTGATTACCAGTAATGCTCTCATCATGTTAATTAATTATTGTTTCCCGGTATGACCAAAACCGCCTGCGTTTCTTTCCGTCTCTTCCAGTTCTTCTACCTGCTTCCATATTGCTTTCTCTACTTTTTGTACCACCATTTGTGCTATACGGTCACCCGGGTTAATGACCTGTTCTTCCCGGGAAAGGTTGATTAAGATAATCTTAATTTCTCCCCGGTAATCTGCATCTATGGTACCTGGTGTATTTAAACAGGTAATTCCCTGTTTAACCGCAAGGCCGCTTCTGGGCCTCACTTGTATTTCATAACCATCCGGTAATTCAACAAATATACCCGTAGGTATCAATGCTCTTTCCAATGGCTGTAATGATTTGGGCGTATCCAGGAAAGCCCTTATATCCATACCTGATGATCCCGCAGTGGCGTAGGCGGGTAGTTCATTGGCGGACTTGTTTATGATCTTTACTTCAATTACTGGCATGGGCGCAAAGATATAAGAAAGAAGGAACAAGGTGCAAGACACAGGAAGCGGATAATGTCTCAGTTTGAAAAAGTATTTCACGCAGCGTTCGCAACGGTGCAGCGTTCGCTGCGCCGTCAATCCTCTGCGTACGCTGCGAGAAACCAAACTGAGACACTACCAGGAAGAGCGGGATGATTTTTCCTGGTAATATCAATTCTTCATGAGTAAGACAGCAGCATACGCTACCAGCCCTTCTTCTCTTCCTGCAAATCCCATCTGCTCTGTGGTAGTAGCTTTGATGGAAATATCTTTTGCAGTTATCCCTGCGATACCGGCAATAGCCGTTTGCATTTGTTCTATGTAAGGTCGGATCTTTGGCGCCTGCAGGCAGATGGTGGTATCAATGTTTACGACTGTATATCCTTCCTTTTTTATCAATTCAACTGTTTTCACCAGGAGAATCTTACTGTCAATATTTTTATACGAAGAATCAGTATCGGGAAAATGCACACCAATATCACCAAGACAAAGCGCTCCAAGCATTGCATCACAAATGGCGTGTAATAATACATCAGCGTCACTGTGACCTACCGCTCCTTTATAATGAGGGATCTTTACCCCGCCTATCCAGAGTTCACGGCCTTCAGCCAGTTTATGAAAATCAACTCCTGAACCTATACGGTAAGACATAGTTCTGATTAATAAATGCTAAGCTAGAGTAAAAAGGATAAAAGAAGAATTCAAAAATTATTGTTTGCTATTTTTTGCCGGCTGTATCCTCAAATGAAAAGCGTCCCGCCTGGGGCGGGACGCTTTTCTATAAAATTTAAACCAGGTTATTTATCAGTTGTAGCAGCAGCGCCTCCATCAAGATCAAACAATATAGAGAAACGCAATGTATTTGAAAGGGGGTTGCGGCTGACACCATTGCCTGAAGGCAACAGGTAAGAAAAGTTCAGACCGAAAATGTTGTATTTGATACCAAGACCTGCTGTGAAATAACGACGGTTACCTTTTGTTTTGTCTTCATAGAAATAGCCCGCCCGTAATGCAAACTGGTTATTGTACCAGTATTCAAAGCCTGCCGATACCTGGAATTCTTTCAATTCTTCGCTGAAACCGCCGGGAGCATCACCAAAAGAACTGAACCAGCTACCTACTACGCCTTTGTTTCTATAATCAGCTATTGCATTAGGATCACTGAGATTAGTCGGGGGAGTCGGTACTAATAATTTATTTACATCGAGCCCAAAAGTAATTTTGTTTTGTTCATTGAAGTTTTTGGTCCAGGTAGTTCCCAATCCAAGATTGGAGGGAATAAAATCTTTTGCATCAGCATTATCAGTATAGGAAACTTTTGCACCGAGGTTGGTAATTGTTGCACCAAAGGCCCATCCATTACCTGCTTCGCTTTTATTATCATAATAAAAACCAATATCACCGGCTACTGAACTTCCTACTTTGTACGTATTGCCTCCTGAAACAGCACCAGAAGCCAAATCAGAATTAATATACCGTAAGGCTACACCCAATCCTACCTTATCGGTTAGTTTACGGGAATATCCTAAGTCAATACTAAACTCGCGGGGTTTGCCGCTGCCTTGTAAAGTACCTGACCCGTCTGTAAATTCAATATTTCCCAGGCTAAAATAACGCAATGACATATTGATGGCCTGGTTGTCAGCAAATTTATAATAGCCGGCTAATGAAGCCAGGTAAACATCGTTTACAAGGTCCTTCAACCATGGTGTATATGTTGCTGCAATGCCACCTTTTGATTCATTGAAAGCTACTTTACCAATATTCCAGAAACCTGAGCTTGCATCAGGAGAAGTGGCGACACCGATATCCCCCATACCACCCGAACGGGCATCTGGCGAAATGCGCAAGAAAGGAACGGCTGTAGTGACAACATTAATTTCATCCACCTGAGCCTGTACGCCGGACGATAAACCACAAAAAAGAAGGAATGCAGCAATTAGTTTTAAAGCAGTGGGTCTCATGAGAAATTGTTTATTAAATTATGATATGTAAATAATGAAATCCGTTTTGGTATAATGAGCGGCTAAAGTATTGAATTTTACCGGAAACTAAAAAATCACCAACTTTTCAATTTTTTCTTTTTTGAGTTTGCCGGGTGCAGTAACGGAAAGTTTGTAGAGATAAACGCCTCTACCTACTTTATCGCCATATTCGTCCCTTCCGTCCCATTCCAGTTCACTTGAACGGTTGCCGGGGGTGTTTATTGCCTTTTGTATCACTTTTATTACCCTTCCACTAAGCGTAAATACCTGTAACCTAACGTATAGCTCCTGGCCCGGTTTATTGTGCTCAAACCAGAACTGTGTTTTGGTGGTAAAAGGATTAGGATAATTCAGAATATGACTCAGTTCCAGTTCCTCATCCCTGGCTACCGAAAAGTCAAGCATCATTTCGCTGGAATTATTAAGTACGTCCCATGCTTTTATTTTAAGAGTATGCAGGCCTGGTTTCAGTTCCGGTAACTGAAAACGTACGACACCCCGCTGGTAACTGTCCAGGTCGCCTTCGTAGAAATCGTTCAGGATAAAAAATTGACGATTATCATTATCCAGTGTAGCGACTATATCATGCCCGATGCCCGTACCAACAGTATTAATGCCGGATGAATCAGACAATTTTATGATCAATACCGGGTTTTCATTGCTAATGCCCCCGTTGGCAAAATTCTCATCATTCAGGTATGATTTTATTTCCGGGCCTTCATTATCACCATCCATATTGTTACCCGCCCCGCCAATCACCAGGTTAGTAAAAGATCCATTCCCATCCTGTGATCCGTTTTCCGCATACAAACTAAGTTTACCGTTGCCATACTGGTAGTTAATGTCCTTAGGCACTTTGAAAGAAAAAGAAAAACGGCCATTGGCAACAGAAGCTTTGCCTTTGAACAAAATATTTGTTTGCGTACTGAAAATGGCCGGCTGACTCGAAGGATCATTCGCCAGTGTTGTAATATTTTTAGGTTTATCAAAAACAGCAGGATAAACATTCCCGTTAAAACCGGTCAGCACATTTCCCTGCACATCGGTTACTTCTCCCTCTATTATCACTTTTTCTTTAGCGCTGAGTGTATCCGCCTGCGTCGCGGGTATGCCGTTTACTTTGACAGCATTCACTTTCAAAACAGGATAAGCAATGGTCAATGCAGGATCGCCCATTAAAGTAAATTTCCTGTTATTCGTTATATCACCTGATGTTTGATAAGTATAATTCTTCGCTTCCTTCACAGCATCACCAAGGCTTTTATATTTGCCAGTTGCATCTGGCTGCAGGGCAAACTGCAGGTAGTTATTATTCATGATCCGGTTGCTGAAGGCAAATACGACTCTTGTTGTTGTCATTAAAGCAATGGCGCCGGTCCTGGGTCTCAATAAAATGTTTTCACCAATAGAACTGAGACCGGGAATATCATAAGGGGCGAAATCGCAGGTCGCAGTTATGAATAAGGGGAGCTTATTTGCATTGTTCCAGTTATTGACGATAGCCTGGTCTAAAATAGTTTCTTCCGCAAGTCTGGACGGTCCGCCATGACCCGTAAAATTCCAGATTAATGTGCCATTATAAATCTGGTTATTGATAGCCAGGTTTGCCTGTGGATAGCTACTTCCACCTGAACCGCTCTGTTGCTGAAAAGCGTCGAGATATATTTTCTCCTGGTTAAAAACAGGATTAGCGGCATTAGCCGTACTGGTGATTATCTCCGCATCTTGCAGATGAAGGTTCAGGTCTTCATCATCAGCGATGAATGCCAGGTTATTTCTCCAGGGTCCAAAACTTTGCGCAGCAAAATAGGCCTCTACTTTATCAACGAAATTTTTTGCTTCATCCGTATTCTTTGCAGGTACGCGGCCAATACCAATATCAAGATAATTGATGACAGCACTGGAATTGATATCCTCGTTATCATCTAAAAAACCATAAAAATCGTCGGACGCATAAGTTGCTAATGGATCTAAAGAGAAACTATTTTCCCAGGCAGGTACAAAATTGGTGTTGTTAGCGATCCTGTCTTTGTAATCAAAGGACGCATCACCCAACAATAAAAGATATTTTAGTTTATCAGCCGGAATGTTCCCATACTTATCATGATACATTTTTACAAAATCACGAATGGCAACCGGATCAGGACTGCCGCTGCCAAATTCATTAAATAGTTGCTGCGTTGTTACTACCAGGGTTCTGTACCCGTTATGTTGCCGGTGAAATTGCGCAAGGCGTTGCGCCTGCAATAAAAAAGGAGGATGCACCACAATGATATAATCTGCAGGTGATGTATTGTGCAAATTCTGATTAGCTATTGTTCCTGCCGCAACCGGGATTAATAAATTATCGGGATTAAATGCCGCATACTCCCTGAGCCGGCTACAAGTATTAATAAACCGAAACTGGTTACTTACAAAAGTTCCGGGCATACGTGCAGGGTTCAATGGATCAGTGATATCCCAAACCTGTGTATTGGCTGTTGCATCGCTAACTACAAATTCACCAATATTATTTCCAACACTTGTCCAGTCCCGGAATAATGACTGGCTTACTCCATTCAGCGAAAGGGTTCTTCTGGCAAAGATCTCAAACCAGTTGAGCCATCCCTGTGAATTAAAACTACCCGGATGATACGTATAGCTGAGCGTAAGGTTGTTTTGAGATGCTGTTGTTGTTGCAATGGCAGTTGTTTGCTGCGCAAACAGATCAAATAGTCCCGTTCCAATTGACGCTATACCAACTTGCCCGATCAGCGTAGTATTGAGCTGTATATCGAAACTGCTTCCCACACCTACCGACCGGGCAATACAATTACTTTGAACAAGCAAAGAAGATCCATTTACAATACCGGGAATGTTTACTGCAAAATTTCTTGATAAAACTCTGCCGGGAAGACTTGAAAATTCTTCACCATACCATTCCTTGCCGCTTGACAGGAAATTCACTGTATCCAGTTCATGAAAATATCTTTCTGAAAAGCTATTGATAGTAATGTTGGGTGAAGAAACAACTGGGGCATCAACCACTCTTTTCCCAGTACCCCCAATTGATAAAAAATAGAAAGACTTATCGCTATATATATTTTTTTGATGACTGAACCGCTGGTTCGCCGAATCTTTTATCCATTGATCAGGGCCTGCTGCATAAAAAAGGATATAATCGCTGCCATTAAAAACGCCATCGCCACCATCCACCACTGCGATCGCATTTTCCTGCAGGTCATCCAGCCAGGCTCCCGCATTAGTTTCTGCCAGCATTTGGCCACCGTTTCCATAAAGTCGTATCGTATTGGAAGCAATATTGGATGTGTTGACCCCAAGGCTACTTAGAAAAGCAAGATCCATTTTGTGGATGCCTGCTTCTTTTACAGATATTCTATACCAGTTGCCGGACGCCAGTACCGAACCGGGCCGGTAATTCCGTTGTGCTGCGGCAGTTATTACCATCACTAATCCCCAAATAAATATCAGCATTCTTTTTCTCAGCAGCATGAAAGCAAAACTCCGGTTTCTTAGCCAGAGCATCAAAAAACTAATCCTTGTTTTCATTTACATTTCTCCCCTGAAATAAACAGGGAAAATCTGTATGTCAGAATTGCCCGCAGTAGATTAACGAGGCGAAAAAAAGTATTTGTGCTAAAAGACATTTTAAGTAAAGTCTCTATATTCGCAATTCCGGTTGTAATCTTTTTGTAGAGTGCAATATTTTTACCTTATCCGGCGTTAAATTTATTCCAATTCATAGGTTTATGCAAAAAACAATGAGAGTGAAAAACTTAGTAATCCTTTTTTCCGCAGCAGTGCTGCTTGTTTCCTGTAAAGGGAAGGGTCTTTTTGGTAAAAAAAGGCAGGACAAATCTGACGTAACCGGCTGGAACTACAATGACAAGAACATGGGTGGTTTCCAGGTGGCTAAAGCCAGTGACCAGGCTACCGGCCCCGGTTTGGTATTTGTACAGGGCGGTACCTTCACTATGGGTCAGACTGAAGAAGATGTAATGAGCGACTGGAATAATATTCCGCGCCGTGTATCTATCCCTTCTTTTTACATTGACCGTACTGAAGTAGCCAATATCCACTACAGGGAGTATATGTTCTGGCTTCAAAAAGTATTCGACCCCACTGATCCCGTTAACGTTCCGATCATCGAAGGAGCCTTGCCGGATACGCTGGTTTGGAGAAGTGAGCTTAGCTATAATGAGCCCCTGGTTGAATTCTATTTCCGCCACCCGGGTTTCAATAATTACCCGGTAGTAGGTGTAAGCTGGAGACAGGCGAATGATTTCTGTCTCTGGAGAAGCGACAGGGTAAATGAAGGCCTTCTTTTGAAAAAAGGATATATCAACAAACAAGGTTTACAAGGGCAGCAGGGCAGTAATAATTTTACTACCAAGTCTTACCTCCTTGATCTTTACCAGACAGCGCCGGGTAAAACCGCTACTTCTAAAAAGAACAATCCTTTAAAAACAGCGCAGGGCCAGCCCCGCACAAAGGTTAATATGGAAGATGGATTGCTGATGCCTGACTACCGCCTGCCTTTTGAAGCAGAGTGGGAATATGCAGCTTACGGCCTGATCAATCAAAACCCACGCCCAAGCAAAAAAGAAGGCAAACGTGGTGAAGAGTTACAATCCAACAAACAAATATATCCCTGGGCGCAAAATGTAAACGGTTTACGTGATACACGTCATGGAAGCTGGCAAGGTCAGTTCCTGGCTAACTTCAAACGCGGATCAGGTGATAACGCCGGTGTAGCGGGTGGTTTGAATGACCGCGCTTTTTACACAGCAGAAGTAACTTCTTTCTATCCGAACGGTTTCGGTGTTTACAATATGGCCGGCAACGTTAGCGAGTGGGTACAGGATGTATTCAGACCGCTTTCTACCATGGATTTTGATGATATGCCTGCTCCTATGCGTGGTAATAAATTCCAAAAACTATATAAAGATCCTACTACAGGTGAAGCGCAGATCAATGATACTACCGGCAAGGTAAGAATGGTGGATGTAACAGATGCTGAAAGCAAAAACCGCCGTAATTATCAACGTGGTAATGTGATCAACTACCTTGATGGTGATACTGCATCACAGGCCCAGTATGGATATGGAATGACAACTCTGGTTAGCGATAAGTCAAGAGTGTATAAAGGTGGTAGCTGGAATGACCGTGCATACTGGCTCAGTCCCGGTACACGCCGCTATCTTGAAGAAGACCAGGCATTGAGTACTTTAGGTTTCCGTTGCGCAATGGATCGCATGGGCAGCCCTGAAGGAAATGGCCGTAAAGTGGGTCAGCAATTCCCGACCAAGAGACAAAAGAAATAATTATTCTTTCAATAAATTCTTTCACCCTGTTTAGCTTACCGCTAAACAGGGTTTTTTATTACTGCGACTAACTTACTTTTGTTTTATGCAAATGGAACAGCTATATAAAATCTATACTCAATATCCTTCTGTACAAACTGATACCCGCAAGCTCAAACAGGGTGATATTTATTTTGCATTGAAAGGCGGCAACTTCAACGGCAATACATTTGCCAAACAAGCAATAGAAGCAGGAGCGGCTTATGCAGTGATTGATGAAAAAGAATTTGAAGTTCCGGGCAAGACAATTTTAACAGATGATGTCCTGACTGCTTTACAGCAACTGGCAAAATATCATCGCGAACAATTTACTATTCCCTTTATCGCTATTACAGGCAGCAATGGAAAAACGACGACCAAAGAATTAATTCATGCAGTTTTAGCATCTTCCTATATCACTTATACTACTGAAGGCAACCTGAATAACCATATTGGCATTCCCCTTACCATTTTAAAAATAAAAACCGATGCGGAATTCGCTGTAATAGAAATGGGAGCCAATCATATTGGTGAAATAGCGGGTTATTGTAAATATGCATTGCCGACACATGGGTTAATCACTAACTGTGGCAAAGCTCACCTGGAAGGATTTGGCAGTATAGAAGGAGTAAGAAAAGGGAAAGGCGAGTTATTTGATCACCTACGGACATTGGCTGACGGAACTGCTTTTGTTATGTGGGATTATGACTACCTGCAGCCCATGAGCAAAGGTATCAGCAATATTATCAAATATGGTACAACCGGGGACTTGACTATTACAGGAAAAGTGAAACAAAGTGAACCGTATCTCGAAGTAGAAATAATAAAGGGATCGGGCGCCGGAATTATAAAAACGCAATTAGTAGGAGAATATAACCTTCCTAATGTATTAGCCGCAGTAACTGTTGGGAAATATTGTAAAGTACCGGACGAAAAAATAAAATCATCAATAGAGAACTATACTCCTTCCAATAGCCGGTCACAACTGGTAACCAAAGGAACTAATAAAATAATCCTGGACGCTTACAATGCAAATCCAAGCAGCATGAAACTGGCGATAGAGAATTTTGCCAAACTTAATGCAGATAATAAAGTGTTGATGCTGGGTGGCATGGCGGAGCTGGGTACAGAAAGTTTAGAAGAGCATAAAGTCATCGTTGAACTGATCAGGCAAAACAAATGGAAACAGGTAGTACTGGTAGGCGGGGATTTTCTAAAAGTTAAACACCCCTTTCTTTCGTTTGAAAACGGATCACAAGCCAAAGACTGGTGGCAGCAACAGCATTTTGAAAATACCCATTTCCTGATAAAAGGCAGCCGCAGCATGCAAATGGAAAAAGTAGTGGAGAATTAATAATACGATATGAACTGGAAACAATTATTCCCACAGTTTGAACCAGGGCTTGTTGACCTCATTGAAAAGAATGCAGTGGAACGGTCATTCAGAGCAGGTGATGTCGTGATGCGCACAGGCCAATATATAAAATCAACCGCTTTAGTGCTGGAAGGCCGGATTAAAATCTACCGGGAAAACCAGGATGGCGGTGAATTCCTTATGTATTATCTCGGTCCCGGCCAGGCTTGTGCTGTTTCTATGATCTGCGCCATTCAATCTCAAACCAGTGAGATCATGGCTATAGCTGAAGAAGATTCCGAAGTGCTGATGATCCCTGTTCAACTGATGGATGAACTAATGAACAACTATAAAAGTTGGTACCAGTTCGTTATTCAAACTTATCGCAGCCGTTTTGAGGAGTTGCTTTCTGTAGTGGATAATATCGCTTTCAGAAATATGGATGAACGCCTTGAATTTTATCTCAAGCGTTATGCAGATAAATCAGCGAAAAAGATCATTGAACTTTCTCACCAGCAAATAGCGGACGATCTGAACAGTTCAAGGGAAGTGATCTCCCGGCTTTTGAAAAAAATGGAACAGCGGAATCTTGTAAAACTCCATCGCAATTTGATCGAGCTTGTCCAATAAAATTATTACTGTGATTTCTGTCACACGGTGAAAATTGTCTTTCGGTTAATCTTGCAAAAAAAACAAAATGGAAATTATCGGCTATATCGCCTCCGTACTGATTGGTATTTCACTTGGATTAGTAGGCAGTGGCGGATCTATGCTGACTGTACCCGTATTGGTTTACCTGATGCATGTAAATCCATTGCTGGCTACCACCAGTTCACTTTTTATTGTAGGCGCCACAAGCCTGGTAGGCGGTTTAAGAGCTTATGCAAAAAAAATAGTTGACTTCAAAGCTGTAACCGAATTTGGTATCCCTTCTATCTTTTCCATTTTTATTACACGGCATTACCTGCTGCCTGCACTACCGCAACATTTTTTTAGTATTGGCCATATTTCAGTTTCAAAAGAAATGTTCTTAATGCTGGTTTTCGCCCTGCTCATGCTGGCTGCATCTTTTTCCATGATACGAAGCCGCTATCTGGAATCGCAGGCAGGACTAACGGAAAAAGACCGTGATAATAAAGCATTATTCCTTGTAGTATTAGGCTTGTTTATAGGGGTAGTTACCGGTTTGCTTGGAGCAGGCGGTGGCTTCCTGATCATACCTTCATTGGTACTCTTCCTCAAACTTCCGATGAAAAATGCAGTAGGAACATCACTACTCATTGTTGCCATTAACTCACTTCTCGGCTTCCTGTTCAGTTTAAAACAATTTGAATATAACTGGACGATCCTGCTTTCATTTACAGCGCTGTCTGTCGCCGGGTTGTTTATTGGCAGCAAGCTATCTGAAAAAATTCCAGGCGATTCTTTAAAAAAAGGATTTGGCTGGTTTGTACTCGTAATGGGCATTTATATCATTGTAAAAGAATTGCTGATAAGATAAACCCGGAACTCATTCTCTTATGTGACAAAAGTCATTGCCGATGAGATACGCAGGTGTGAAATTCGCTGATCAATTATTAAAAATAATATATGAAAGTAGAACAGATATATACCGGTTGTTTAGCCCAGGGTACTTACTACATTGAAAGCGATGGTGAAGCAGCCATAATAGACCCGCTGCGGGAAGTACAACCTTATATTCAGAAAGCGGCAAGGAATCATGTAAAGATCAAATATGTTTTTGAAACGCATTTTCATGCCGACTTTGTTTCCGGTCATCTTGACCTGGCCAAAGAAACAGGTGCAAAGATCATATATGGACCAACTGCCCAACCGGGCTTTGAGGCTATCACGGCTGAAGATGGACAGGAATTCAAACTTGGTAAAGTGGTATTGAAGGTCATTCATACTCCGGGTCATACCATGGAGTCATCCTGCTTTTTACTGAAGAATGAAACAGGAAAAGAGGTTGCATTGTTTACCGGCGATACACTTTTCATAGGTGATGTAGGCCGTCCCGACCTGGCACAAAAAGTAATAGCTGAACTGACACCGGAAAAATTAGTTGATCATTTATATGATTCATTACATAACAAGATCCTGCCACTGGCAGATGACATTATTGTTTATCCTGCGCATGGTGCCGGCAGCGCCTGTGGTAAGAATATGAGTAAAGAGACAACAGATACGCTTGGACATCAGAAAGCAACCAACTATGCACTCCGTCCCGGTTTGTCACGGGAGCAATTTGTGAAAGAAGTATTGACTGGTCTTACACCACCTCCACAATACTTCCCATTGAATGTACTGATGAACATAAAAGGTTATGACAGCATCAGTGATGTGATCAAAAGAGGAACCCAGGCATTAAGCGCTGATGCGTTTGAAACGGCAGCCAATGAAACTGGCGCATTGATCCTTGACACAAGAAATGCGCAAACATTTGCCAAAGCATTTATTCCTAATTCTATTAACATCGGCATTGATGGAAGTTTTGCACCCTGGGCAGGCACATTGATCCCTGATATCAAACAGGAAATACTATTAGTAACGGATGAAGATAAAGCAGAAGAAGTGATCACCCGGCTTGCCCGTGTAGGATACGATCATACCATCGGGTACCTGGAAGATGGATTTGAAAGCTGGACAAAAGCCGGAAAAGAAGTGGATAGTATTTCGTCTGTTTCCGTTGACGAACTGATAGCGATATGTAAAAAAGATCCGCAGGCTGACATACTGGATGTTCGTAAAAAAAGCGAATATGATTCCGAACATATAACAACTGCTGAAAATATCCCATTAGATTATATTAATGATAACATGGCGCAAGTGAGCAGGAATAAAACCTATTATGTGCATTGTGCAAGTGGTTATCGTTCTATGATGTTTGTTTCAATACTTAAAGCAAGGGGATACGATAACCTGGTAGATGTGAATGGCGGGTTTAAAGCTATGAAAGAAAGTGGTAAATTTGAAATCACAGACTACGTTTACCCAACAACTCTTTTGTAAAAAGAACCCGACAATATGAATATTATTGATTGGCTCAGACAACCCTGGCCCTGGTATGTAGCCGGCCCTCTCATAGGATTAATGGTTCCTTTGCTCCTGGTACTTGGCAATAAATCATTTGGCATTTCTTCTTCGTTGCGTCATATCTGCGCCGCCTGCATTCCAGCTAATATTCCTTTCTTTAAATATGACTGGAAAAAAGAAATATGGAACCTATTTTTCGTGACAGGGGTATTTATTGGCGGTGTACTAGCTGCATCATTGTTATCCAATCCGGGTGCCATACTTATTCATCCAAAACTTGCAGAGGAACTGGCGGGTTATGGAATAACAAACAGGGAAGGCCTGGTTCCAAAAGATCTCTTTAACTGGGATACGCTGTTATCGGTAAAAGGAATCATACTAATGGTATTCGGCGGTTTCCTGGTTGGTTTTGGAACAAGGTATGCAGGTGGTTGCACCAGCGGTCATGCCATCATGGGACTAAGCACTCTTCAATGGCCATCATTAATTGCTACGATCAGTTTTATGGCAGGGGGTTTTATTGTTGCCAATTTAATTCTTCCATTGATCTTAAAACTATAAGCAAACCTGATGAATATAAAAGAAACTGCAAAAGAAAAGAAACATCATGATTTTTTATTACAGAATACTGACTTTGAAGTACGTTCGCTGGATGATGTTTCTATCAATAAGTCGGAGTTAAAACACCCTTTGTGGTATAATTTGAAATATGCGGTTACCGGAATCTTGTTTGGGATCATCCTGGTAAAAGCAGAAGTAATTTCCTGGTTCCGGATACAGGAGATGTTTCGCTTCCAGAGTTTTCACATGTATGGTGTTATCGGCTCAGCAGTAGCTATTGGAATGCTATCCGTATGGTTGATCAAAAAATTCAAAATAAAAACCATCTATAATGAACCGATAGAATTTGTTTCCAAAAAACCCAACAAAGGAAATATATACGGAGGGTTACTATTCGGATTTGGCTGGGCTATTACGGGCGCCTGCCCCGGGCCACTCTTTGCGCAAATTGGTACAGGAGCCACTGTTATAATCGTAACCCTGTTAAGTGCTATAGCCGGCACCTGGACGTATGGATATTTCCGGGAAAAATTGCCTCATTAAATTTTTATTTTGACAATATCCCGGCAAGAGGAAAAACAAAAATGGGTATCAGAAATGCATGAGAAAGCATGCTTAATCTCCGACCCTGTTAAATCTGCCGCTATTCCAGAGCCTGTTATTGTAGTTCAGAAGGAATAGGCGCTCATTGCATAAGACACCGCATCGAATATGGGCCGATACCGCCAGGCAATGAATTATTATATTTTGTCAATTATTTGGCAAAATAACATATACTTCTGGTTACCTTCATCAATTGATATTGCGTTATAAAAACAAATCATGAAATACCTTCTCCTGTCATTTGCAAGCCTGTCTTTTTTTGCAGCATGCAATAATAATTCTGTTACGGAAAATAATACAGGTAAAGTAGCTGAAACAGCTACAATTCAATCAGCCGCTCCGCCTGCTCCCTCCCTCCCTTCTTTTTCGATAGTTAATGATAAAGGCCAGGTGCTGGACCTCGCACAGTATAAAGGAAAGAGCGTATTCGTAAACCTATGGGCTACCTGGTGCGCACCATGCAGAGCTGAGATACCCTCTATTCAAAAACTGTATGCCAAAACGGATAAGAACAAAGCAGTTTTCGTCATGCTTTCACTCGATAACGACTTTGAGACAGCCAAACAATTTGCCGAAAAAACAAAACTGGGTTTACCCATTTATTATCCGGCATCCAATTTACCCACAGTATTTAGTGTAACCGGGATACCCGCTACATTCATATTTAATGAGAAAGGAGAACTCATTCATCACCAGGACGGTGCGGCCGATTATGATACAAAACATTTTTCCGATCTGCTGAATCAATAAAAAGTACATCATTTATAAAAGAAACCGGCTCTCGTGCCCTGTTTTTTGTAACTATTGTCACAGTTACTCTTATCTAATCAACTGAATTTCGCTGATATGAAAATTCAATGACATGAATTTCATCAATAGATTAAAAGCGGCTGAACGGCTTTAAAATTCGTCAGGGTTGGGCTGGGTAGCTTAATTTTGTACTCCCCTGTCCAAAACGGGCATATTGCGGATTTTTAAAAAAGAAAAAATGGAACCGACGACAAATAAAAGCGAAAGCTTTGGAGAAATCATCAATGGCAATACCCCTGTATTGGTTGATTTTTTTGCAGAATGGTGCGGGCCCTGCCGGCTGATGAAACCAATACTGGATGAATTGCACCAAAAGATGGGAGATAAGGTGCGTATCCTGAAAATTGATATTGATCAAAGCACAGCTTTGGCCGATAACTTAAATATTCATAGCGTCCCTACCCTTGTGCTTTTTCAAAATGGAAAATCGCTTTGGCGGCAATCAGGTGTTTTACAGGCCGGGCAATTAGAAAAGATTATCACACAATACAGAACCGATCAACAATAATGTCAGATAAAAAAATGAACCGTGGCTACCTGGCATCCTCATTGGGATGCCGCTGTCCCCGTTGCCGTGAAGGGAAATTATTTCAATATCCTATCAGCATAAGTTTGAAAAAGAATATGCAGATGAATAAGAACTGTGCTGTTTGCGGGCAGGCGACAGAGATCGAGGTAGGATTCTACTATGGCACCAGTTATGTGAGTTATGTATTGACAGTAGCCCTGAGTGTGGCTACGCTTGTAGCCTGGTGGGCGATCATTGGGTTATCAACAGATGATAACCGTTTTTTTTGGTGGATGGGATCTAACGCGGTACTGCTTCTCTTACTTCAGCCCTGGTTGATGCGACTGAGCCGCAGTCTCTGGATATCGTGGTTTGTAAAATTTGATCCTGACTGGAAAGATCACCAGCCGGAAGATGTTTCAGAAAGACTAAACCCGGACCACGGAAATAATTGGTAATACAATTACACTGTTGAAATAAATAAGTTTCCTTTCGCCTTATATCCACGAGTTTACTTTAAGGAAACAGTTTGCTTAGTTCCGCTGTATTTTATCAAAACACCTTCTTTATTATCGAAGTTCAGTAATACAGCTTTGTCCCTGGTAATGTATTTTATCCGGAAATACCTCTTCGCCAGCATCCCGGAAAACTCACCTTGTCTTTTATCTATCGTAAGTGTTTTATTGGCTTCAGCATAATTGATCCGGATGGTTGAATACAAACCCTTTTCATAATTATAATTAAGCCCCTCGTCTTCATACAATGTAAACTCACCGTCTTTACCCGCATAAACATAGAGCGTAATGGTATCTGCTTTCTTTTCAGTAGTGTATTGCAAGGCCGGGCCATAAGGAATAACAGAACCTGCCTTTACAAAAACAGGCATTCTCTCATAAGCGGCTTCTGCATTGATAGTTTGCCCTCCTTCTGCATACTGCCCGGTATATAAATTATACCATCCCTGGCCTTTGGGTAAATAAACCTGCCGGCTCCTCTGTTTATAAGTATAAACAGGATTGATCAGCAAAGATGGCCCGAACATATACTGATCCGCGATATTCTTCACGGCATCATCCGCCGCAAAGTCCATTACCAGTCCACGCATGATGGTGTAGTCTTTATGATAAGTCTGTCCCGCGAGGGAATAGATATAAGGCAACAACCTGTACCGGAGTTTATCATAGTATAACATACTTTGATAACAGGAATGATCCTCCGGCGATATGTTATACATTTCTCTGAATGGAAACTGGCCATGCGCCCTGAACAACGGAACAAATGACCCGAATTGATACCAGCGTGCATTCATCTCCCTCCATTCTTCCAGCGTTTCCGCATCTGGTTTTTCAAATCTTTTTTCGACTGCAAAACCACCAATATCCATGGTCCAGTAAGGCATGCCTGACATAGAAAAATTGACACCTGCTGCTATCTGCAATTTCATATCATGCCACCTGCTTGATATGTCACCACTCCAGGTAGCTGCTGCATAGCGCTGCATACCTGAAAAAGCAGAACGGGTAAGAATGAATACTCTTTTGGTGGGATCAACCGAACGCTGACCTTCATATATACCTTTTGCATTCATCAATGGATAAGCATTGAGGTATTCTGAAGTAATACCTGTCGCCAGCGGATACATTTGTTGTTTTCTTCGTTGCGGGCTTACATTAGAAAGAATATCCGGCTCACTGGCGTCCATCCACCAGGCATCTACTCCTTTTTTATACAATTTATTATGCAAAAGGTCCCAGAAACCTTTTTGTGCATTTTCATCAAACGCATCATAGAAAGTGGACATATAGCCCTGTGCTATCCAGTCACGCTGACGATCTGCTATATTTCTTTTGTACAACCATCCTTTTTTATCAAACTCATTATAGGCGCTGATACCTTCATAAAACTTAGGCCATACTGAGATCATGAAACGGGTATTGTATTTTTCATGCAGCACTTTTATCATGCTATCCGGGTTGGGAAAACGGGAAGCTTCAAATTCCTGGCTGCCCCAGTCGTCCTGTTTCCAGTAGCTCCAGTCCAATACAATATTATCTATCGGAATTTTTCTTTTCCTGAATTCCTGTACTGTAGTTAATATCTCCTCCTGTGTTTTATAGCGTTCCCGGCTTTGCCAAAAACCGAATGTCCATACCGGCAACATCGTGGCTTTGCCTGTTAATGTCCGGTAACCGCTGATCACTTCATCCATGTCCTTTCCGCAGATGAAATAATAATCCACTTGTTTACCCGCTTCAGATGAAAAACTCAATGTATTCTCATCCTTACTATCAATCGGATCCAGCCATTTGAACGCCGTATATGATTCACCCCCATCGGGTGTCCACTCGAATTTTATGGGTATCTTTTTATTCTTTTCAAATGGAATATCCAGGATAGCGGTACCGGGGTTCCATGCCTGTCTCCAGCGATCAAGCAGTAACTTTCCATCAATCCATACTTTCATATAACCGGCATAGCTGACCCTTAATTTATGTATGCCGTTCATATCAGACGCTATACTTCCCTCCCATTTTATAAAACCATTACCCGGTTTGAATTCAGCAGGCAGGTACAACTTTGATTCGTTTACATATTCGTATTTTATATCCGACTCAGCTTTTTGCATTAATACCTCATCGGGCTTCTTTCTATCATTATAATAGGTAGCAGTCAACCATCCGGGTTCACCAGTTTTTGAAAAGAGTTTTAATGAAGAAAGGTCCCTGTAGTTGCGGGTATCTCCCACTTTTGTTATGGAGTTGTTATCCCAGAGTATCCCATAATTATTTTTGGAAATAAGAAATGGAACGGCTACCTCAGTATTATTTTGAAAAAGAAAAACCTGGTAGCCTTTATAGTTCATTAGCCCGTCCTGGTGCTGACCCAGTCCATACCAGCCATCATTGGCTGAAGTTTCAAAACACTGATTGATCGCATACGTTTTTTCACCTTCATAGACAGCAGGTTCAATGCTTCGCCCGATTCTTTTTTCTGCAAGAATCTCTTTACCCTGCGCATTATAGAAAATTATACTTCCCGAGGTTAAGTTGACAACAGCGCTGATGAGTTTTGTTTTAAGTGTAAGATTGACTTTATCATTATTAGTAAGAAGATCCCACTGAGGCAGAGTGTCTTTCTTATAAACAGTAACAAGACTTTTTACTACCGGGAATTCTTTTTGCGGACTGGCTACTACACGTATGATCTCATCGTTGATAACCTGCAACCTTATTGCCTTCGCTTGACCCGGCAGATCATTACCGGGGTATATAATGACCCCATCGCTGGTTTTTGTATAATTATCCCCTGGTTGCGCAAAGGAAACAGGGGAAAAAACAAACAATCCGCATATAGCAGATAAGAATAGTTTAGGCAAGACAGTCATAATCAATTATTCATTTCCAAACAAATATCCTAAAAGTTGCATCTTAACCTGATACTATTTTCATTTTGACATTTGCAGGTATTTCACCTGTTTAAAACCGGTATGCTTTTTATAAAAAGAAAAATCCTTCATGTTTTGAAGGATATATACAAAGAATTTTTCTTTTATCATGCGGAGACTGAGGGATTCGTCCCGATGCATCGGGATGATACGGTTTCCCGTATACACACTTTCTCCCGATGCATCGGGACTCTTTCAACCACCCGAACAAGTCAGCCAATTCTTTACCAATTGTTCAAGATATTTCCTGCTTTTCATTCCTTTAATTTCCCGTTCTCTTTTAATGGCAGCAGATCTGGATTCATAGACTTCAAAGTAAACAAGTCTTAATGGGCGTTTTGAAGCTGTGTACTTGCTCATTCCATCAAAATGTTTACTCATTCTTCTGTCTAAATCATCGCATTGACCGATATAAAAAGAAAAATCCTTCATGCTTTGAAGGATGTATACAAAGAATTTTTCTTTTATCATGCGGAGACTGAGGGATTCACCATATACACATATACTATTAATATTCAATGCATTATGACTGTCATTAAAAAAAGGACAATGATTAGGACACTAAAACGATTCATGTTATGTTTTATTTTAATACATTGCGTTGGAAGGGTGTTTCAGTAGAATATTAGTAAGTTTATGATCTTACTTATGAGAAATGAAAAAGATAGACTTACATCTACATAGTTTGCCAACGATTAGCGATGCTACTTTTAATTTTTCGTTGGATAAATTAAAAGAATATGTAAGTACAATGGAAATTGATTGTATTGCCATTACTAACCACAATAAATTTGACAAGGAACAATTCGAGACAATCACATCATCTATAGGAATAACAACATTACCTGGAATCGAAATTGATTTAGAAAAAGGGCACCTCCTTTTAATTTCAGATAATAAGGATCTAGATGACTTTTCAGATAAATGTGCGTTAGTTGAGGCAAAAATAATCAGCAGTACCGATTTTATAACGGTTGCGGAACTTCGTTCCCTATTCCCCGATTTATCACAATATATTTTAATACCCCACTACGATAAAAAACCAATTGTACGGCAAGAAATCATTGATTCATTAAAAGAATTTATTTCCGCAGGCGAAGTTGCCAGCGTCAGAAAGTTTAAGACGTGCATGAAGGAGACCGATAAACTTGTTCCAGTTATTTTCAGCGATACGAGATTTTCTGACAGTATGGGGGCATTTTCTACCAGACAAACTTTTATTGATTTAGATGTAATTACATTCACTGGAATTAGATCGTGTTTGTATGATAAGGGGAAAGTATTTCTTTCAAAAGACGATGGCAATGAACTTTTTCAGATTACGGATGATGGTATAAAGGTTTCTACTGGTCTTAACGTTATGTTTGGAGAACGTTCAACAGGCAAAACTTTTGTTTTGAAGAAAATTTGTACCTCAATGGATAACGTAAAACACATTGAGCAATTTTCACTTCTTCAAAATGATGAAAAAAAATTTGATGACCTAATGAGTATTAGGCATAGCAGGTTATCGGAAAGTTTTTTGAAAGAGTTTAAAGAGGTAGTGGAAGATGTGGTAAAAATAGATTTAAAGCAAAATGATTTAGATATTGAGAAATATATCACTACTTTAGTGAAATTTGCAAATGAAAATGAAAAAAAAGATGCGTTCTCAAATTCAGCATTATTTAGTGAAAGCTCATTCCTTATAATACCACAGGACAGTTTAAAAAAAATAATCCAAGCAACAGAAACACTAATTGCAAACATTGAGTTCAGAGAAATTATTGATAAGCATATAGCGTTACAGGATTTAAAGCGTCTGGTAGTAGAACTAATAAAGAAGTTCAATGAAACGGAGGAGGCAAATTTGAAAAAAAAGTGGTTAACTGAATTGATAGAAAATATTCAGGGTGAGTTAAGGTTTAGAACTAACAGCACTTTCCCCGAAAACATCGATTTGTATTCAGTTATTACTGACTATAAAAAAGTAGAAAAATTTGAGCAAATTGTCTCTAATCTTAAAGTTGAAAAAGAAATTGAAAAGTTAGAATTTCGAGGTTTTAAAGTTGTTGCAGCGACTAAAAACTTTTCGGGAGCAAGTGAACTTCAAGCTAAGAGTAAAAGCAAAATGAAATTTGTCGACGCTTTCGGTATTTACGATAAGCCGTACCAATATCTTCAGTGTTTAAAAGAGAAAACGCTGGAAGAGACTCAACTGTACAAATTTTTTGTAGACATAGATTACAAAACACTGAACAAGCATGGTTTTCCCGTTTCGGGCGGCGAGAGATCAGAATTTAATTTATTACACGAAATTAGCGATGCATTGCAACACGATATGTTATTGTTAGATGAACCAGAATCATCTTTTGACAACTTATTTTTGAAAAACGAAGTAAACGAGCTTATCAAAGACATAGCGAAACAAATACCAGTAATTGTCGTTACACATAACAGCACTGTGGGTGCATCAATAAAACCTGACTACGTATTGTATACAGCGAAAAAACTAAATGGAAGCATAGTTGAGCATACTGTATATTCGGGTTACCCTTCAAACAAAGAACTTAAATGTTACAAAACCGGGAACGTGATTGCGAACTTTGAAGTAATGTTAAACTGCCTTGAAGCAGGGCCAGGAGCTTATGATGAACGAAGAAAGGAAAATTATGATATACTTAAAAATTGAAAATAACAAAGGTTATTTTGTAAGACCAAAAGAAGACACAAGCGAGTTGGTAGAAATTGATAAAATCAATAAGGAAGATTTGATGTATCTTTTGAATCAACTTACTACTTCCGATTTTGAAATGGATGCTTATGACGAAAGTAAAATGGCAAATAAAGCACATCAAATAATTTACAAAAATATATTTGAGAAATTCGAAACACTTATCACTACTAAATCGAAGTTTAAAGACGAAAGCGAAAGTTTTTACAAGGACGCATTTGAAAAATATAGTGCAGATTAATTAACAGATAAAAAAGGAATTTCAAATTGTCCTTTATGTGCAATAGGTCACGATGCCAACAAAAACAAAATTTGGAAATTGGCAGAAATGGATGCAGATCATGTTTCAGCCTGGAGCAAAGGAGGTGAAACAGATAAAAACAACTGCCAAATGTTATGTAAAACGCACAACCGTGCAAAAGGGAATAAATAGGTAACAAAAAGCCGGAGAGTATACGCCCCAAGGCTAGGAAAACATTAAAGCGAAACTCATGTAGTAACGGATCTCGATCTTTAGAAACTATCTTTTTTTAATTACTCATCCCCTACCTAAAGCATACTTAGACGTATGTTTAGGAAACCGACTTTTAACATGTTTTCAAACTTATACGTACGTATAACCTTCGAATTTCAGTTTAAACCGCAAATTTTAGTATTACCCCCTAAAATGGATTTTAAAATAATGGAATTTGGACTTATACCTATGTATTTGGGTTCCGGCTCTAAAACACTTTTTTAAAAAAAAAACCAAGGTAAGACACCTTTTTTAAATTAGCGATGCATTTAATGGGGCGGGGGGTAACTTGTATATAATTACCAAATAAATCAAGGCAACTGAAATGAAACCCTATAATTCAACATCATGCTTGCAAGAATATCTACGACTTTAAGTACAGGAAAACATTACCAAAACAGTTTAGCTGTTTTTATATAACAATAGTTAAATGCTAACTCCCTGATAAATCATCCCTGTAATTTGTATTTCGAATCATAAAATTTAATAAAGCTGAAAATGTATTTCATTTTCAGCTGTAACTATTTTTTTATTATCTCTTTATTAATTATACTACTATATATGACTTATATAGAAGGGTGGATAGTGTATTTTGCATGGCTGCATTGCAGATTGACAATATCAGACATACAAAATAACTGTTCAGCGTTTTATCCACCCTTAGTTTTTTTATCAGAAAATCCAGAATAGTCCTCATCATACCACGGTTTGTATTCTGGATGAGAAGGGTCAAGTTTTTCTGCTTGAAAGAATAAGTCTTTTCGCATTGTTCGATGGTATACTCTACCACCGTCATCGGGGTTAGGATCATTATGTAGTATGTAACCCAATTTGTGCATTTTGTTGATTGACTTGCTAACAGATCCAACAGAACAATTAAAAACATGCGCTAAATATTTATTTGCCGCAAAACAACACCCCCTTTTTTTTGCCAGTTGTATCATAAGAGATAACAAGACACGATCAAAACTCTTAAGCCTCTTATCGTTTAAAACTGCCTGCACTAATGGTGCAAAAAATACTGCTTTTATGGATTTATTGATTCTTTTTGGCATGTTGTACCTCCATTATATTTTGAATGTCTTCAAACTTATAGAACCAGGTGCCGTTGACCTTTTTAGATTTTAGAGCACCAGAAATACGCAAGCGTTGTAAAGTACTGTCTGAAATATTCAGCATTTTGCGAACATCAGCGGACCGCAGGAATTTTTGTTCCACTTTATTTATATTTATAGAAGACTGAAGCTTCGCTATCGCAGCTAATATTTCATTTATGTCTGCTTTTGTTGCAATTTCATTTGGATTCATAACCTAAGTATATTACTTAATAATAGCCCACAAATTTTTGAACTCAAGTATGAATTTTATGGCAAATTTTAAATTTGTGGGGCATATGCTTGCGGCAAGCAACGTTACAAATGCCAAAATGTAATAAACATGACGCTTATATTCAATACACACCTAATGGGTAATACCGACTAAATATGTCAAATAGTGGTCTGAAATTGCCCCGCAATGAATAGTTTTACGCTATTTGAGGACACGTAAAAAATATACTAATTTGCAACACTGTGGCTGGATTAGAACAACATAAACTTTTAACCATGAAAATTAAATTAGTTATCCTCTGCATTTTTGGCTATCTCTCAGGAAATGCTCAAACAGATTCAACAATTTTAAAAACCCCTGATGAATTATGGGGTGCCGGTAATAATAAGTTTGCATATACCGTAAATTGTATTCAATCGTATTTAGTGTCTCCGCACACTGTTACACAGTTTGAAAAAACACTTGGGCGATTTCAGAGGAACTCGAATGTAAGTGACACCACTAAGTATGTGGATAGCACCTATCCTGTTAAAATACGGACGCCCTATTATAATAATTCCAAAGGGGTTTATCAAGAGGGTGATAGGATAGACCTTACTTACACACAAAAATTTAAAATAACTGCAATCAGTTATATATTAGAGGAAGATGAAATTCGGGTTGAAAAATTTAAACGATTTTTACAGCAAGTAGCAGCGGCAGGATATAAAAATGATATAGCATATACAAGAATTAATAATGCGTTAGGCGGTAATCAACGGCGATCTTATTTTTTTCATCCAAAAACTAAAATTTCAATTGCCATATACTTTATAGATGAAAATCACCATTCAATAACCTTTACAAAAGGATAAAAGTATTTCAAAAGTAAATTTACGGAGGCGGAGATTTAGATAGGAATTTATACCGCAATTAATTGATCATTGATTTTGCCCATTTCATTAACTACTTTTTCTTCAACTATCTTACCATAAATTTGAGTTGTTTTTATGTTTGTATGACCAAGCATGGAACTAACAGATTCAATCGACGCTCCTTTCGTAAGCATTAAAGTAGCGAATGTGTGCCTTGCAGTGTGAGTAGTTAATTTTTTGTTGCAACCGCATAGAACAGCGATTTCTTTTAAATAAGCGTTTTGTTTTTGATTGTAGATTCCGGACTATGTTGACCCCGTCATTCCGGGGCAAGCAGACCCCTCTATTCCGGATGATGTTGACCCCTCATTAAAATAATTTTTAGAACCGAAAGGAGATTTATGAGTGGTGATGGTTATGTCGTTCCGGCA
>JAATGJ010000033.1 GCA_015654695.1 Chitinophagales bacterium
ATAAAATCGTAAATATCTTTAAAATGTCTTTTCTGAATTTCTTTTCTAAGATTTTCAGATATAGACTTGTCCTCGACTGACTTGTTAAGGTCTTTATATTTTTCCGCTTTTTCCAAGAGCATATTTACATCTGATTCGTTCCAAAACTTCCCAACTCTCATCAATGACAAAAGTTTATTTATAGCTTTTGCTGATAACGATGCATACTGACTTTTAAATTCGGGAACTTTTGAAATGTGCTTAATGACCGCTTCAGGAAGATTGAAATATTTTTTATTGCTTAATGCGTTTACGATTTCTTTTTCCTCGGGTAAGGAGTAGACAATATGCCAGAGATGATGAAATAAATCTTTGTTGCTTAAATATTGTTCGCCTTGCTCAACAAAATCATGCTTCTTGAAAATCCTTCTAAACAATGCTTTGGTTTCGTTTCCCATGAAAGGTTTATCATCAGGATAATTTAGTTTGTAAGCAAATGTTTTTTCTCCATTTTCTGTTTTTTCTTTTTTGAAACCGAGCAATTTTAAAATCTGGTCATGGCTTATTTCAACACTATCATCGAAAAGCTCAAAAAGATTTTCTTTATTTTCTATCGTTAGGTATTCTCGGCTTACATCAACATTTATTTTCAGTTTGTTGTTTTCGAGTATTTCTTTTTGAATTATTTTAAGATTATGAATTGTTTGCCATATCCTAAACTCCTGAAAGCATGGCGAACTTTTTGAAGTTACTTTTACGCCAACCTTCTTTTCTTCTTTATCTTTTGTTTTATAGGATTTTGATTCATATTGACAATTGGCCAGCAGCCCTTTTTGTGATTTTAGCCCTCTTTGATAATAAATAATATCATTAAAGAGAATATGAAATAAGTCTTTTGATTTTAGCTCCTTATTTTTCTCTTTATTGTGGGTGTAAAATGTATCGGCTATTTCTCCAATCTTTGGTTTATCGTTAAATTCTCTTTGGTATGAAACTGCTTGAGTATCCCATATTTTTTTGAATTCGCACTGATAGAATTTTCGGTCAACAATTCTTTGTTTAATCGGGTAGTTTCTATCTGATCGTATGTTTTTAAGATAGTATTCGGAAATAAATAAGTCCTCCTTGGCAATATCTTTCTCCAGAGCTACTTTTCTACTTGCCCAAGCAGCAGGGTCAATATCATAGATGTTGTAGGTAACTGTTCCATCTTTGGTTATTTTTTTGGTAACTCTAAATTCAATTGATTTATTTAGCCAGTCAGGGGGATTTATTCTTTTCTTTATTGCTTTAAATATAAGCTCAGGTGTTTTGCAAGTAATTTCAAAAAAAGTAAAATCTTTATCTTTTCCTTCCCCTTTGTTCAATGTTTCAATATGAGTTATCTTCAATATTTCAACCCATTCTTCCTGTTTTTTTTGCTCTTTCTCGTCAACTTCAATCTTATTATCCTTCCTGCTGCTTTTAAATCCCCTGCGTTGATTGTAATGATAGAGTATTCTTGCAAATTCAGGCAGGCTCACTTGTGCATGGATGGCTTTTGATTTTAAAAAGTAGATCAGCCAATCTTCTGAAATTTCATAATCTTCACCATTAGTGGTTTTTTTACCACTAATCCCAAAAAAAGCGGCAGCCTCTTTTTTCAGCGTTTCAGAAAATGGAAGCAGTAAGTTGATATTATGGTTCTCTATTTTTAAAAAATCAGTAGGAAACTCATTAGGAATCCATCCAAGTATTTTTAATGCTTCAATCAAACGGGTTCTTCTAAGTTTGTAACGCTGATTCAATCTCCTTGCTCCCCTGGCTTGGGTTCTTCCAGCCGCTTTCGATTCGGGGATTCCTGTTTCAAATTTATTCATTGCATCAGCATCCATTGGAATAATGCGGCTGCCTGCTTGTAAAATTTTACCATCAAGTGTTTCAGGGTTCTCATATACGTTTGTTTGAATAAATGCCCAGCCGATAGAGTTTGTACCAATGTCAAGCCCAAGTACTTTTTTCATATTGCAATTGTTTTGGAGTTAGGGGAAATAAAAATGCCCCGAAGTACGTCGAGGCTCGTGTAAATCATTACGGAATGATCCTTATTGTGATTTGCTAATGCTAATATAGGTAACATTTTTTATTTTTTGATGTCTATACAATATTGTTTGATAGAAATATTTAAAGCGGCGCAAGTCGCTTTTTGTATACCGTTTAAAAAATGCTTAAATTCTTTGTGAAAAAAATCACTGCTACTAATCAGAGAGAATAACCTATTCAGTTTTCGTGGGAGGGAAGAGTTTACTTCAATGGCCGCTACTTACAATAAATATAGGAGTCAAGGTACAGATTTTAGAAACACAAAACTTTAATTCAAAGGGTTTCCTATACGTAAAATTGCCGGGTATATACCCAACTTCAAAGAAGCTGTCTTTCCATCGCAGGAATTATAATGCAAAACGTAGTCCCTTCATTGTACCGGCTGTTCACACTAATATCACCATTTAGCAGGTTAAGGTATCGTTTAATGATAGGCAGCCCGAGGCCGGTACCCTGGATATTGCTTACATTTTTTCCGCGAAAAAACGTATCAAATAAATGGGGCAGGTCATCTTCCGGTATGCCGATGCCTTCATCCTTTACGGTAACCGATAGTGTACGGTTTTTATTGGAAACATTTATCCAGATATGCTTATCCTCCCCGGAGAATTTTGTAGCATTGGACAAAAGGTTAAGCAGGATATTTTTCAGCATCCGTTTATCGGTAATAAAATCCTCATCGCCTTCATACTCCAGTTTCATATCCTGTCCCTGCTTCAGCATTTCCTTTATTTCATCAATAATATCCGCTAGAAATTCTTTTACAGAAAAAGAAGTAACCGTAATGCTGACCTTTCCTTCTTCCAGTTTGCCCAGCGAAAGAAAATCTTCCAGCAGATCATTCAGGTGATTCACGGAATCTTTAATGCGGCGTATATGTCTTTCTCTTTTTTCATTTTCTTCCGTGTTGGGATATTTGGAAACCAGGGAAGCGGAAGAAAGGATAGTGCTGAGGGGAGTACGGAATTCATGTGAAGCCATAGATACAAACCTGCTTTTGATCTCGTTTAACTCTCTTTCTTTATCAAGCGCTTCACTTAATTCTTTTTGTGATTGTTCCAGTTTCATCAAAGCCTCCCGGAGTATGACTGTTCTTTCTTCTACTTTAGCTTCCAGACCGGTATTTAATTTGCGTATATCATTGGTCACTTTTTCCAGCTCTTTTTTCTGCTGCAGCATATTATTCTCAATCTCTTTCCGGAGTGTGATGTCAACAATGAATGCGATCACATAGGTTTCATTATTCTGTTTATAGAAACTAAGGCTTACTTCTACGGTAAAGTTTTCTCCATTTTTCCGGACACCTTTCAGGTCTCTGCCGGAGCCCATCACCCTGTTTTGCGGCGCTTTGTGAAAACCTTCACGCAATTTGGGATGATGTCCGCGGAATTGTTGCGGTATCAGTATCTCTACCGGCTTACCGGTTAGTTCATCTTTACTATAGCCGAATGTTTGTTCTGCAGCCGGGTTCGCTAATATGATTATCCCTTTATGATTGGTAAGTATTATCCCTTCTGTAGCATTTTCATACAGCGAGGTCATGTGGGTTTTATCTGAGCGGATATTTCCGTACAATGTTTTTACATACAGTACCATAATGGCGCTGAACAGGATCAAAAGGAACTGGAAAAGGGTCTGGGTGATGGAATTGGCAGTAGGAGTCTTTTGCTCAAATAAAAAGTACAGGATAACCGTACTGATAATGCTGACCGTTGCCGCCAGGATAGTAGCGCGTATGCCTTCTATAAAAATCGTAAGAAAAATGGCCAATAAAAAACCTCCCCCGATAATGGTGAGACCCGGAAAAGAATAGCTAAAGCCGATGGTCAATAAAAAAATAATAATGACAATGGCTTTTACTTTGTTACTGTTAAGTTTGAACATGCAGTTGCTAAGTTATGCCTGATTCCGGAATGCCGCTTCAAATAGTGATAAGGAATTGTATTTATACACTGGCGAGCAATTCTTTTTCCATAGCGATGGCCCTGGGAAATAAAATATTACTTTCAAGATGGGTATGTTGTACCAGGTCATTGTCCAATTCCTGTAATTTGGAAAAACAGACCCTGTGGGTGATACAGGCATTGTCAGGAGGCGTATAATTATTAGTTAGTTCGCGGCTGGTGCGCAGATAATTTCTGATATACTCATGTTCCCTGTCCATCATCTCCTCAACGGGTTTTCTTAATGTACGTACCAGTAAGGCGGCATAAGGTTCACGGTGGTGATGCGCATGAGCTATCTGCCTGATATAAGGAAAGATGACATCTTCTTCATGCCGCAGATGGGGTAGCATGATTTTTTTCAGGTCGGCAAAAGAATTCGCCAGGTCTGGCAGCCAGGGATACTTTTTTTTATGACTGTCAGTAAACCGTTGCAGCAGGTCGCCGGCCTCCGGAAGATTTTTTATAAGGTATTCATGGTGGATATTACGGATATAATCCACCAGGAAATCAATATCCCAGTTGCCGAAATCAATAGCATTGGTGATATGAAGGTTCCGGATGGAATTGTTCAATTCCTTTTTGATGATATCTTTATTTACGCCGTGTATTTCGCAGGCTGTTTGCAGTGGTATCCTGCCACCGCAACAGAATTCAATACCATATTTTCTGAAAACAGCGGAAGTGCGGTAGTCCCGGGCAACGATTTCTGTTACGAAGCTTTCATCAGTGATCTCTATAGCAGGGATAAACATAATTGCGGGCAATGTAAAAAAAGGCAATAGTTTCTTATATGACTTTGATCAACTATTTATATGATTAAAGTTATGGAGGCTTTTCACCTTATTGTTCCTGCTGAAAACAATATGCTGTTGCTAAAGTATGCATGACTAACAGTAAATTTGAACGGTAATCAATCACCATTCAGATTATGCTGACCAGGTTAGCCAATGAAAAGGATGCAGCGGGAATACTCGCCATCTATATTCCCTATATTACCGGTACATCTTTTACTTTTGAAACAGAGGTTCCGCCGGAGCAGGCTTTTGCCGAAAGGATCAGCTCTTATTTAAACAACTGGCCCTGGCTGGTATGTGAAGTGGATGGTAAGATAGCGGGGTATGCCTACAGTTCCCGTTACCGGGAAAGGACAGGCTATCAATGGTGCATTGAGTGTTCAGTATATGTCCAGGATGACTTTCAGCGTATGGGTATTGCAAAAGGTTTATATACCACCTTGTTTGAACTACTAAAAAAGCAGGGTTATAGAAATGTATATGCAGTTATTAACCTGCCGAATGACAGAAGTGTACAATTGCATGAAAGCCTCGGCTTCAAATGGTTTGCAACGTATGAAAATGTGGGCTATAAACTGGGTAAATGGAAAAATGTAGGATGGTGGCAACTAACAATCAATGAATATGGAGATGAACCAGCACCACCTGCCAGGTTCGATGAACTGGATAAGAAGGTGATTGAGAATATTCTTCAACAGGCTAACATTAGATAAACGGCACCTGGGGTTTAGCACTTATTTCTGCAACTTCGCTGATATAACCTTTTTCGGTAATGCAGTTTTTTAACACATACCACAGCGGTTCCACCGAATCTGATTAAAAAATATTGATTTATATTGCGCCTGTTTCTGGTAATCTAAACTTCCTGTAACTAAAACTGCTTATGATGAAAAAACTATGTCTGTCCTTGAGCTTATTTTTATGCTCATACCTGCTTATCGCCCAGCAAACTTATACTGTTAAAGTAACTGATGCAAAAACAGGAGGCCCTGTATCGGGTGTATCCGTAAATGTCAAGGGTACAAGAAAAGGTGTCAGTACCAGCGCGGATGGTACCAGCAAAATACAAGCTAATGCGAATGACGTACTGGAGATCACCAGTATTGGATATGTGAGCCAGTCCATAAAGCTTGGCAGCCAGTCAGAAATTACGATAGCATTGGAACCAGCTACTGTTGATATAGGCGATGTGGTGGTAGTAGGTAGCCGTGGGGGTGGAAGGGCGAAAACGGAGACCCCTGTTCCTGTAGATGTGATAAAAATAAACCAGGTAGGGATGCCTACTGCCAAAATGGATCTGACCTCGGTATTAAATATGGCAGCTCCTTCTTTTAACTACAATAAACAAAGCGGATCGGATGGCGCGGACCATATTGACATAGGTACATTAAGAGGTCTTGGTCCTGACCATACATTGGTTTTGATCAATGGGAAAAGAAGACATTCTACAGCTTTCGTTGGTTTGTTTGGTACCCGTGGTCGTGCTAATTCAGGTGTGGATATGAATGGTTTTCCCCAGGCTTCGGTTGACCGCATTGAAATATTACGTGATGGCGCCTCCGCACAATATGGTTCTGATGCTATAGCCGGTGTTATCAATATTATTCTGAAAAAAGATATTAATCACTGGTCAATCAATGCAGGCTGGAGTGGTTATTACGATACAAAATTCAATGCTGAAAAATTTAATGCCGGCAATCAGTACTATTCGGATAGTAAACTGGATGGGAATACATTCTCTTTTTCTGCTAACAATGGATTGGCTATCGGGAAAAACGGAGGATTTATTAATTTTTCATTAGCCTTCTTAACACAGGGCAAAACGTACAGGCAGGCGGATACTACCAGCCCGTTTACCAATAAAAATTCATTGGTGTATTTAAATACCGGACGCAGGGCTTTTGGAGACGGATCACTTACAACAGCAGGAGCTATGTATAATATGGAAATACCGGTCAGCCCAGCCGGCAAAACTTCTTTCTACTCTTTCGGAGGTTATAATTACAAAGCATCTGATGCATTTGCTTATACAAGAAACCTAAGTGCAAGACCAGACAGGTATCCCGTTGATCAAAGCTATACACCTATTATTGTTCCTTCCATTATGCGTACCGCCACTGATGGTGAAGTGTATTATAACCCCCACATACAAACACATATTACAGACGTTTCTTTAGCCAATGGCATAAGGGGAAGCGCAGGGAATGGCTGGGACTGGGACCTGAGTAATAACACCGGTTATAATAACTTTCATTATTACGGGGATAAAACGTTCAATGCTTCTATTATTGGTCAGTCAACTCCCAATCATTTCGATGATGGCGGGTTCAATTTTTTACAAAACACCACCAACCTTGATTTCAGCAAGTCATTTAAAGATATTGGGGAAGGTTTAAATCTGGGTATAGGTGCGGAATTCCGTTATGAGAACTACAAGATATACAGCGGGGAAGAACGTTCGTATAAGAATTATGATCCGGCAGTGGGGGATAAACAGGCATCAGGCTCACAGGGGTTTCCGGGATTCAGCAATACAGATGCAGTGAAATCTAACCGTACCAATGTAGGTGTTTATGCAGATGCTGAATTAAATGTTACCAAAAAATGGTTAGTGGATGCGGCAGTACGTTTTGAAAATTATTCTGATTTTGGTTCAGTGTTTACCGGCAAATTAGCTACCCGCTATAAAGTAGCCAGTAATTTCAATATCAGGGGTTCAGTAAGTACAGGTTTCAGGGCGCCATCACTGGCTCAAATACATTTCAGCAATACACTTACTTCTTTCAGTGGTGGTCAATTGGTACAATCTCTTGTTGCACCCAATACCAGTACCGTTGCAAGAGCAGCCGGCATCCCTGATTTAAAAGAAGAAAAATCAGTTAACGCCAGCCTTGGTTTTTCATGGAAACCGGTAGCTGGTTTTACGTTTACTGTTGATGGTTATATAGTAAAAGTAAAAGACAGGGTGGTGCTTTCGGGTTTATTCAGTAAAGAAGATCCTACATTGGATCCATCGTTTACATCGCAATTTCCTTCAGATGTTTCTACAGCCCAGTTTTTTGCCAATGCTGTGAACACTACTAACGTGGGGCTGGATATTGTCGCTGATTATACAAAACGTTTTGGCAGGAATACGCTGAAAGTGTTATTGGCAGGCAACCTGCAGAATGTAACGATAGATGATATTAATGTACCTGTAAAATTAAATGACACGAAACTTCACCAAAAAACATTCTATAGCGACAGGGAGGAAGCATTTTTAAAAGCCTCAGCGCCTAAAAATAAATTTTCTCTTGGCCTGGATTATACAATGGTCAAGCTTGGTTTTGGCGCCCATTTTACTTCTTATGGTAAAATTGTTTTATTAGGTTTTGGTGACGGGTCTTCACCAAGTGGAGATAACCCCAACTATTCAGGTATTAACCCGCAGGTGCCTAGTGATGCAAACCCAAGTGTATATGTACCGGAAATATTTAATTACAATGGCAAGGTTACCACGGATATTTATGTATCGTATAAGTTCTCCAAAAAAGTCAGCTTATTCGTAGGCGCAGACAATGTATTCAATGTGCATCCTGATCTTGGTGTAAGTCCTTTGGCTAAAGGATATGCACAGGATAATGAATCAGGCGGGGCCTGGGATTCTGTGCAGATGGGTTTTAACGGCAGGAGATTATTTGCAAAACTGGCTTTTGATTTTTGATTGCCTGTAATAAAAGCGATTAGCCGGGAAGGCGGTAAGACGGGAAAATAATTTTAATCGGAAAAACTTGCCGTCTTCACGTCTTACCGGCTATTTTAATTAATACTTTACGGCATGAATAAAAACACACGCATATCTTTTTATAGTCTTTTATTATTGGCGGTTAGTACTCTTTGTTTCTCCCAGAATAAAATTGTCGTCTTTCAATCCGACTTTGGTTTAAAAGACGGGGCCGTATCAGCTATGAAAGGAGTAGCGATGGGGGTATCCCCCGATCTGAAATTATTTGATCTGACGCATGAGATACCTGCGTATAATATATGGGAGGCTGCTTACCGCCTTGAACAAACAGTATCCTACTGGCCCGCAGGTACCGTGTTTGTTTCAGTAGTGGATCCGGGAGTAGGCACTGATAGAAAATCGGTAGTACTGAAAACGAATACAGGCCAGTTTATTGTTACACCGGATAACGGGACGCTTACCCTCGTTGCTGAATCTGCAGGTATTGCGGAGATAAGAGAAATAGATGAAGCCATCAACCGCCGCAAGGGTTCTGAGAAGTCTTATACCTTTCATGGACGTGATGTATATGCATACACCGCAGCAAGATTGGCTGCCGGCGCCATTACATTTGAACAAATTGGTAAGGTGTTGCCTAAAGAAGTAGTGAATATTCCTTATCAGCAAGCTGCACTTGAAAATAAAAAAATAAAAGGCACTATCGCTATTCTTGATGTGCAGTATGGTAATATATGGACAAATATCCCCGGCGACCTGTTTAAACAACTGGAACCAAAGTTCGGTGATACATTACAGGTGATTATTTATTACAATAAAATAAAAAAGTACAGTGGAAAAATGCCCTATACTGAAACATTTGGCGCTGTGGCCAAAGGCAAACCATTACTTTACCTCAACAGTTTATTACAGGTTTCTTTCGCCTTAAACCAGGGGAGTTTTTCCAAAGCGCATAAAATTGAAAGCGGTAATGAATGGACGGTGGAAATATCACTTGCTAAGAAGTAAGTGAAGAGCTATTGACTTGTGAGGTTATTGTTTTTCCCGGGTAAACCTCTAATGCTTTTTCCAAACAATCCATCGCATGATCAATGGCGCCGAGGTTTAATACATAAGCCAGTCTCACTTCATTTTTTCCTAAACCAGGCGTACCATAAAATCCTGTGGCAGGAGCTAACATCACGGTTTGATCCTTATAAGAAAAATCTTCGAGCAACCATTGACAGAATTTATCCGCATCATCAATCGGTAATTTAGCGATTGCATAAAAAGCACCACCGGGATTAGGACAAAATACACCGGGCATTGCATTCAGTCGTTGCACTAACAAATCTCTTCTTGCCATGTATTCAGCTTTTGGCGCATCAAAATAATTATCAGGAAGATCAATGGCCGCTTCACCCAGTATCTGCGCCAGGCCGGGTGGGCTTAATCTCGCCTGTGCGAATTTCATCGCCGCATCATATACAGCTTTATTCTTTGTCACCAGAGCCCCGATCCTTGCGCCGCAGGCGCTATAGCGTTTGCTGATCGTATCCATCAATACTACATTTTGGTCTAATCCCTCCAAATGCATAGCGCTGACATATTCACCGGCACCGCGTCCGTCCTCCGGCGGATAACAGAATTCACGGTAAGCCTCATCGCTGAAGAGGTACAAATTATGTTTGATGCAGATATCCTTTAATGCTTCCATTTCCCTGCGGCTATATAGATAACCCGTAGGGTTATTCGGGCTGCAGATGATGATCGCTTTTGATTTTGGTGTAATTACTTTTTCAAAATCTTCGATAGGAGGTAAGGCAAAACCTGTTTCAATAGTTGAAGTGATCGGTACAACATTCACACCGGCTGCACAGGCAAAACCATTATAGTTAGCATAGAAGGGTTCAGGGATGATTACTTCATCACCGGGGTTCAGGCAGGTAAAGAAACCAAACATAATAGCTTCACTGCCGCCGGTGGTGATCAGTATCTGGTCATAACTTACATCAATGCCTACTTTTTTATAGTACTGCACCAGTTTGCGGCGATAGCTTTCATTGCCGGCGCTATGGCTGTATTCCAAAACTTTCAGGTCTGCATGGCGCACAGCATCCAGGATAGCAGGAGGTGTTTCAATATCCGGCTGGCCAATATTCAGGTGATATACTTTGATGCCTTTTTTCTTGGCGGCCTCTGCGAATGGTACCAGTTTACGTATCGGTGATGGCGGCATTTGCTGGCCACGGTTAGAGATTGTTAGCATAAGGGGCAAAGGTAAGGAGGGAAGAGGAATGGTCAATGATGGCTCGTCAATGCTGAGTGGGTGAGAAACCTGCTTTATTTATCGCAGGTAATCATTTACTTTTTGCTGAATGAATTTCTTAACGCTGCTCCATGTTTGGCCTTTCAGGCTGATGGGGTCTTTGCTTTCTTCAGCATCATCAAACCATGTGACCGCCTGTGGTATAGTAATTAAAAGGTTTTGTTCCGGGAATTTCGATTCATAAAATTCGATCATATTCTTCAGGGAGTAATGATGCAATAATTCATACAGGTACCAAAAGTCCTTTTTCTTGCCTCTGCCCAGGATGGCATTTAATTTCATGGCGATAATGTCCTTATCACTGTACATCCTGATGCCCCCTTCATTTTCAATATCCCCGATTAGTGGGTGAGGATGATGAACGATGTCCACCTTGATATTTTCAATATAACAGAAAATGCCCCAGCGGGCGGTTTTGCTTTCCGTATTGTAGTGTTTTCCGAATTCTTTTCTCAATGAATGTACGATGGGATCGGCTTCGAATTTTTCATGGGAGAAAAGATCAAGGTCAACAGAACGGCGGTGGCCATACCTGAGAGACAAAGCTGTGCCACCAACCAGTGAAAAAGGTTGTATTACAGCAAGGCGCATTAACCGCTCTAGTAAGGAAAAAGCCCGGGGTTCGACTGTCTCAGTATGTAGCATCTGAATTCGGTAACAGGTTTATCAATTACGGCGGCAGCCAAATGAAGTCTTCGCTCCGGTAAATATTTTGCATTTAATAATACCTCACTTACTTTCTCATCCCCATAGTACCTCCGGCATTGCCGGATATCCTCCACATCGCCCCGCTCAAATACCCTTTCGATGATAAAAGAAGCTTTGCCATCATAATCCAATGCGTCAAAGTTCACATCCCAGAAGATACGCTTGTCAAAAACAGGTTTGCTGATCTTATCGCTCATGATGATAAAAGTACAGATTTTTATATTTCGCCTTATCGCCTGCTTGTTCTTTTGACAGGATACTTCCAGCCGCTGAATAATTAAAATTTTCACCAACATCATTTTCGTCTCAGGATATTGCAAACCGATGCCAGGATTTATCATTCAGCTTTTGCAAAAGTGATCGGTTGTTTCCGGTACGCTTTTACATTCCTGTTATATTGTACGGCCGGTTCCCACCGGGGGCTTTGCCGTATGATGGTTTTAGCAGTTTCATCCAGCTCCGGGTCAATGGAATTAAAGTTTTTTACATCCGATACTTTGCCATCGGTGTCAATAAAAAATAAAACATAAACGGTTCCGTAAATTTTTCCTTCGTGGTAGGCTTTGGGCAATACTACAGTAGATAGTCTGCCGGTAAGATATTTGATCCATGCTTTCTCGCCACCTTTATAGGATGCTTCTTTTTCATAATAACAATCTTTGGTTTGTACAGCACCTGTCTCATCATAGCAGGTGTAGGAGAGGGCAGAGTCTGCTTCGTAATTTACATCCTGGCATTTCGTGCCGCTTTTATAATAGTAAGTCCATAACCCGTTTTTTTTGCCCGTTATAAAATTACCCGATCCCTTAGGTTTACCATCCGGCCAGTAGCTTCGGTTAATTCCTTTACCATTTCCCTCAAAAAATAATGAGTCCTGGACAGGTCCTTCAGGGTACCAGGTCAATGAAGTGCCATAAATAAAACCGTCCCTGTAAAAAGCGGAATCAACCAGTTTTCCGTTATCGGAGAAGCCTTTCCATATTCCTGTTTTCTGATTGTTGACATAACGGCCGGTGACTATCACTTTTGTATTCTTGCTGAAAGCAGAATAAGGACCGTCAAATTGTGTACACGCAGCATCAGCATAATAAGCACCGTAAACAGGTTTATCATCTGCGATATCAAAAACTACCTTTTTCCAATGATCTTTTTCTTTGGTCTGCACCGCATACTTCGAAGCCCGTGCTTCCGGGCAGGGTTTATCATCTTTGTCAAGATAAATGATGGTTGTATCACCTTGTGCAGCCAGGTAGTTAGTTAAAGAGAAGATATGTAATAACAGTAAGAGATATTTCATATTTAAGTGATTCATGAATAAAGTTTAATCCGGATTTCCATTAACTGCTGCACAAAACTTGTCTCTTTCTCTTTCAAAAACTCAAAGGCATTATCCATAATAATTTCAGCCCTGATGGAATAATGGTCATAGATCTGGTTTTTTGCGCGAAGGTCATTATAGGTTTGGGTGTGCTAAATTTCGGAATTCCTTCTTACTTTTTGTTTATTGGCTTAATAATTATTTTACCAGCTCACTCACAGCTTTAGTTTCCTTAGTAATGAACCGGTTGGCGGCAATATTTTACCGGTAACTGTCTTTTGCAGTTATTAATCTGGTCGCTTCAGTTATCTATCAGCCCTGACAGATGAAAGAACGGTACTTACTTTAGCCTTATTAACCATCGTCCCTTTTTAAAACTTTAAAATCTAATCTTGTATGAAAAAACTCTTATTCGCCTGCGTATGCAGCGCATTCGCTTTTGTGTCTTGCAAAAAAAATGACAGTGTACCGCCGCCACTGCCACCTGTACCGGAACCAGCGCTTTCAGTAGCAAACATCAGTCCCACATCCGGGCCAAAGAATACAGTTGTTACGATTACCGGCGCCGGATTCGGAACAAATGCCACGGCACTTACAGTGTATTTTAATGGTGTGCAGGGCACCATACAATCTTCTACGAGTACACAGATCACAGCAGTAGTACCCGCTATGGCGCTAACCGGAAAAGTAAAAGTGGTAAAGAATACTGCACAGGTGGAAGGCCCTGAATTTACGTATCAATTTAGCACAGTGTCATCTTTGTTTGCCGGCAACGGTATTAACGCTTTTGCAGATGGTACAGGCGTCAATGCCCAGTTCAATTATCCAACCGGAATTGTTAAGGATGCGGCAGGGAATTTATATGTTGCCGACCGTGACAATCATCGCATCCGCAAAATTACTCCTGCCGGTGCAGTCACCACTTTTGCAGGATCAGGTGTTGCTGGTTTATTAGACGGAACAGGTACGGCTGCTAAATTTAATCAACCTTATGGTATCACCATAGATGGCAGTGGTAATTTCTACGTGGCAGACAGGTTGAATCATGCCATTCGCAAAATAACACCCGCTGGTGTTGTAACCACCGTAGCGGGTAATGGTAATAATGGCGCTACCAATGGTACAGGCGCTGCTGCTACTTTCTGGGAACCATTAAACCTTGCGGTGGATGCAAGCGGTAATATCTTTGTAGCTGATTACCGCAATTATGTAATAAGAAAAATTACTCCCGCAGGAGTAGTTACTACTTTTGCCGGTACTACGGGTGATGCCGGTTTTGCTAACGGAACCGGAACATCCGCCTCTTTTTCCGGTACATTCGGAATAACTATTGATGGTTCGGGCAACCTCTATGTAGGCGATCATCAGAACAGTTGTATCCGCAAGATCACCCCGGCTGCAGTAGTTACCACAGTTGCAGGTATGGGTATGCAGGGTTGGCGTGACGGGCAGGCGGATTCTGCAAAGTTTTTCAATCCTACGCAATTAATAGCAGATGCTGCAGGCAATCTTTATGTATCCGATACGTATAACAATAGGATACGTATGGTCACCACTTCAGGCCAGGTAATCACGCTGGCAGGAACAGGTAATGCAGGCTATGTGGAGGGCGCTGGTGTATCAACTCAGTTAGATTTCCCCATTGGTATCACCGGAGATTTCGCCAATAACGATTTATATATCTGCGATTTTCAAAATCACCGGATACGAAAGTTGCATTTGAATTTATAGTTGCAGGCAGTTTTTTTGATTTTTCATGTGTATGAAATGGGGCTGCTAAGGCCCTGTTTCTTTTATGATGAGTTTTCTTCGGCTTACTGCCGTGTATCAGGCTTTAGTATGAGCATCTTGTGAAAATTCTCTTAATAAAGCTGGTATCTTCCCATTATTCATAAAAAAATGTTGTAACTCCTTTTCTCCATGCAGCGAATCCATTTCCGGCTGTACCTTTTCACCCAATTTTAAACACTACATTTGACCTGTTTTTTACACTTAAACCACCAAACAACAGTTCCCCAAAAATGGAAAAATATTTGTTCACTGACGGAACGAATGTGATAAGGGAAGCGCAGTCGAAGGAGGAGTTACAAATATTGATACAATCATCTGCTGATCCGCTAAAGGTCAGGATCTGGCTATTTAATACCAGTGAGTGGATCAGCCTTGCAGATTTTAATAAACGCACATCCAAATTTATTTCTCCGGATAAGAAAGTTATTCCTCTGATTGAGAAAAAGGAACCCATCAAACCGGTAAGAAAATCTGTTATTCCCGGGTTGCTTAAAAAAACGCTGATAGGCGCTGTTGCTGTCGCTGCCATTTTCCTGGTTTACAATTTTACCAAAGTAACCTGGGAGAAAATTGCTCCATTAAGTATAATAGCTGACCGTCCTGCCAATAATCCGCCGGTAGATGTAGATTCATTAATTGAAACGATTGAAATCCTTCGCGGGCAAAAACTGGATAAGATCACACGAACAAATCTGCGCATACGAAATACCTGGCCCGACCTTTTGCAATTGCAACTGAATGCTGACAGGGATGAAAGCAGGGAAGGTTTCAGGTATTACAACATAGAACTGTCTGTTGATAATTCTACCGGCTATAATATTGATAATGCTATAGTGAAGCTGGATATCTGGAAAAATAATGAGGTCAGCAGCAGTGATACATTGCGTTTCGTGAATATTGGTTACGCTACGCCGGCCAAAAGAAAAGTGGAAGGTATTTATAAAGGGGATAGTGTTTCCGTGTCGTTTACTTCCATTAAATCAAAAGTGTTCAATTTTTGTTACTCATCGGATAAAAGAAGCAATTACGGAAATTACAATGACAGGTGGTTCTGTAAAGAGTAACAAAATTTGTAAAAAGAAAACAATTTTCAATTATAAGACTCCCTGATCCATCTCCTTTGGAGAAGGGTTGGGGTGAAGTCTAAAACTACACAACCATGGCCCTCTACTATTTACCATTATTGATCCGTAGTGACCGTTATTTTGTTGCTAAGCTTGAAAGCGATGCTATACCGGGCAACAGGGAAAAGCTGGAGTTCAACTTTGTAGCTCATGCTGATGATCGTGTGCATACGCCATTGATCACTATCGAAGATCCGGGTAAGATTGTATTGAACCAGATGGCGCCATCAGATAGCCAGGATATCCTATTAAAGGAATGTCATGTTTCGGTAGTTAAAAATGAAAATGGCTTTGACCTGCTGATAAAAAAGAGTGATTCATTTAAAGTAGATCCATTTTATGACGAAGAAACTGGTATTCGCCTGGATTATTCAGCAGATCAAAAAAGAATTACGCTTGGCTATTACAGGCACAGGGTTAGCCAGGGTTCTTTAAATATATATGTCACACTTGTTGTCAGCGAAACTGAAACCTACTCCGGTAAGTTTCAGTTTGCTGTTGTCAATTCCATGCAATGCCAGCGGGTGGTAATAGATTTTGGCAGTGAGGCAAGCCAGGTAGCTTATAAGAATTGCGGCCCACAGGCTTCCGTAGTGCAGTATGATATACTGGAAAATATCATCAGCCGGTTGAATATGGCGGATACCACAAAGAATTATAAGCGGGAAGATTTTCTTAACAACGAATCCGGGCAAAATACATTGTACCGTTCTTTCTATGCGGTGAAGAAAAGTCTTACCAAAAACGAAAGAGCTGATTTCCCTTTCAATTTTACCAATGAATTGCAGAACGATGAGATCCGTTTATTCATTACCCGGCAGGAAGTAGGGGCTACGCAGGTTTACTTCCGGGATAATTATGAGATCATTCCCAACCTGAAACTTGGCATTGAAAAAAGTTTGCAGCTTTCCATTGACCGGCAATCAGAAGATTACAGTATTCGTTCTCATAAAAAGGAATTGATCAGCGCTGTATTGCTTCGTTTGCTTCGTTTGATGATCAGCACCAAACCAGAATTCCGCCAGGGAGGTATGATCGTTACATTGCTCGTGCCGAATATCTATACGCAGCATGAGGTATTTGAACTATTGAATGAATTAAGAAGCCGTACCGGCGGCCTGCTTGATTCTTTATCTATTGATAACAGCAAGCTGTACATAGAGTATGAAACTATTTCAGAAAGTGATTCCGCCTTTATGGGTTACCAGCAGACGCATGCTTCCGATATTCAGTTAGTGAACGGAGAGATGGCGCTGGTGATTGATTGTGGTAAGGGCACTACGGATATATCTATTTTACTGGCGGATGATAATGAAAATTATTCCAGCTTTTTCCGTACGGGTTTTGCAGGGGCCGGTAATGTATTGTCCTATGGTTTCGCGGAAGATTTTCTCACATTAGCGCTGCGAACCATACCCGGCAATAATGATATAGCTGTAAAAGATTTTATCAATAAACATATCCTTGATCAGAACCTGACGGTGGACGTATTGAATTTTATCCAGCTTTTAGAAAATCAAAAGAAGAAGTATAAGAAACTGCAGCCTGTCAGTATCGCGGAGTTTTCCCAGCTTGCGGAGCAATCACAAAGTACTGAACGTACTATCGGAAATTTGTATAAAGATCAGTCAACACTGCTGCAATATGCGGAAGCTATATTAAAGGACAGGAGTATCAGGTGGGATGAAGAGATCACCGGGCTTATCAGTAAAGCGACGGACTGTATAGTGCATTGCATTATCGCCAGCATTAAAGATGTGATCACAAAAGATATTAAGAAAAGGATCAAAGTAGTGATGCTGAGCGGACGGGCTTTTTACTTTGACTACCTGAAGCTGAAATTAGATGCGGCGTTGAAAAGTATGCTTGGTGACCATGTAACCATACATACGGTAATTCCAGGACGTGCTTTGAATAATAAAAATGTGGCGATCTATGGAGCTTTTAGCGGGGCTTATAAAATAACTGACTTTACCGGCATCCCTATTGATAAGAAAGAAGGATTGTCGAAGAATAACGATGTACTCAATAATAATATGTACCTGTACCGGGGTATTAAGATCGAACCGGGTAACGATATTCTTTATAATACTTCAGTTGTTCGGAGAAATAACCAGCAGTTGAAAGCTTTTAAGAACAAAACGATTGATATTTATTTCACCCGTGATAATATCTACCTGCGGCTGATGGAAAACCAGAAAGTAAAAGATGTAAGATCGCTTTATAGTATCCTGAGTTCCGTAACAGAAATTTATTCACCCGTGCAGGATATGAAAGCTATTTCCATGTTCCCGAATTATACCGGCGAGCTGGCTTCCATCAATACACTGTATGATGATATCGCAAGAGATAAAGAATTTGAAGAAAAGAGACCGGTTAAAAAACCAAAAGGCATCCTTCAATTTTTCCAGTTTTAATTATCCATTACCATGAAATATATCAAACTGTTTATTGCTTTCTTTTTTTTCCTGCTGGCAGGCGCCCATGCGCAGCAACAAACGGACAAAACAAAGATCCGTATTGTTGATACATTGACGAAGCAGGAACGGCTTAACCGCAACCCGGTTATTCTTAAAGCGGAACTGGACTCCATGATCCAACTGCATAATGCAGGATTGCCACAGGTAATTCCACAGGAGCCTGTGAAAGAGATCGTGAAAGAGATTCCATCCTGGATCGTAATCACCGGGGTCATCGCTTTACTGGTTATTGCTTTGTTGCTGTATGGACTGTTTAATTATCATAAACGGCTTACTAAGACTGTTTCGGACCTGAAACGCCTGGTACAAAATTTTGAATTCTACGCTGCTTCAGATACAGGAACTACCAGCAAAGAAAAGAATTCAAAGAGTAAAGCAATACAGGAAAAAAAGATCAGCGAGCTTACCGCAGAACTTGAAAAGGAGAAAGAGATCAACCACTCCGTTATGCAGGAATATGGACTGATCAAACAGGCCATTACAGAAGTGTATAAGGTCAGGAACTATCCCTCCTTTGATAAAGAAAAAGGAGAGGGTGAGATCATCAGGGACCTGTTGAAAACAGAAAGATCAGTAGCGGGCCATGCGTTTGAAAAATTTCTGAAACCCATCATCACTATTACTGATGAGAATAAGAATAACCCGGCGAAGATCAGCAATGAGGATAGTAAGAAGTTGCTGGAGCTGCTTATATCACTTTCTCTTTATCACATCGAATACCTCTACCTGCGGATAAATGACCTCGCGGTGGGTGGTAATATCGTTCAGCGTATCGGCAGTAATGGAAAGGGTATTGATCCATCCTTACTGAAAACACTGAACACCGAGCATGGAAGCAGGGCATTGGCTTTGCGCATGGCATTGAATAAGGCCGGAATTGATAAGCTGTCGTACCCCGTCTTTGACGAAACCGACCTGAATAATTTTTAATCCCCGCCATGCTGAGAATAGTTACGAGCCTGTCTTTCCTGTATGCACTGACAATAGCTGTATTACTGGTATATGGTTTATTGTACTACAGGGATTTTGTACGGTCAGCATGGCATCGTAAACGTTTTCCTGTTGTTTTCCTGATCATTACTGCAGCCTGTTTAGGATTTCTATGGATAAACATTCATGCGCCATTGAAGTTGCATACATTCAGCAACCTTGATCATCACTTTATCAGGCATGACGGTTTTAGCGTAAACGGCAGCATAGAGATGGGAAGATCGGATACAGTAAATTTTACCAATAATTCTTTCAGCAGTTTTGTGTTATCAAAAAAGAAGGGTGAAGTAGCGGTAACGTCCGGTTACTCTGAAGAACCCTTTTACCTGAATGACGGAGCTGTGTATAAATTAGCATCGAAGATATATCCGGTTGCCGGTCATTCTTTTTCCTGTAAGGTTGACGCTGTTTCCGTCATTGTTAAAGTGATAGCAGATAATAGTTTTGAATTGTCTTTGAATGGCCAGGTGTTTAAAACAGAAAAACCCATTAAAAAAGGTATTGCTTCCTGGAATATTTTTAAGGATGAAAACACTTTTATCAATTCTCCCTACTACAATAATGAAAAGCTCATCAATACACTCAGGCATTTGCTGATCATACGAAATGATGTTTCACGACAGGGAGCGGGAGAATTAAATTATTTTATATCAGGACGCTTATTTCAATTTGTGGACAAGGCCGCCTATGATCAGCAGGCCGTTCACGCAAATGATTTGCGTTTTACCGCAACTATCCCTGATAACAGTGGTATTGCCTGGGGCATTGGTTTTTTAGATAATAATAAAAATCAGTTTCGTCTGAACTATGCAGGCAATGATAGTTTTTCGGTATTCAACCGCTTTCCTGTTTCTTACCCGCTGGCCGAAGAGAAAAGCACTGACTGGTCGCAACATACTGTCAGCAAGTTCCTGCTGTCTGATTCAAAAGACATGCTGAGTATGCCGCCTGTTTTTAAAGAAGGTTTTTTGTTTTCAGCATTTGAGCAGGATAATACGCTGGACTTTGCGCCGGTATTATTGACCTACCAGAAAGAAGCTGAAAATAAACCACTTCAATTAAAAGCGCAATGGTTGAATAAATCTTCTTCTTTTATTGATAGCAAGAATGATCAGTTTCTTCTTCCCGCCCGTTCTGCAGGTTTTAGCTGGATATTTTCTATTCGTAATACTTTCAACTGGGAATTTGGAAGTGGAGTAATGACACCCGCTATGTGGCAGGGATTTTTATTCGGAAGTTTGATTTTCTTTTTTGTACTGGTGGTTTTTACTTCCCTAGTAACGCCGGCGGGTAAATTAAGCTGGGTCTGGCAATTGTTATCTTCCGTATCTATCGTATTGCTGACTACCCGTTTGTTTCTTTACTGGCGCTATAAGAGCTTTCCTCCCTTTGAAGGAATGGATATTCCATCCCAGCAGCAATTGCTAAGCTTCTGGAATTTCGGCATTATCATTTTCGCTATTATTATTCTTGCCGTCTTTTTTGGTTTTGGTTTTCTTAAATATGCATGGTCATTCATTCGTAAAAAAGCATCGGGAATAATGAAGACTTCCGGAGGCAAGCATAATAATGCCGCTTTACCGCTTTATGAAAAGATCAGTACTTATATACAGGGATTGAAGATCGTAAAACGGTATGGTAGTAAACCAGTGTTTTTTGCCAGTTGGGTTCTTATACTTATTGCCGCAGCCGGTCTTGCTTTTGCCCGGCATTTTGATCCGGGTACATGCAGGCATTTAGCCATCGGACTGATGATCATCTATTTCCTGTATGTATTTATTGCCTATCGTCATTCACCATTGGTAGTGCCTGCGGAAAAAAGCTGGTGGAGAATCAATACCGGGAAAGGAGCGGATATTATTATCAGTAATCCCGTGAAAGTATTGTTGTCAATAAGCCTGCTCGCTATTTTTGTTTTTATTGATATCGGGTTTGCCATTGTATTCCTGAATTTTCTTTTATTTAATGAAGCATTTCTTTGCATCAATTATGCCATCGCTGGTTTATCTGCAGGCAGCAGGCGTAATGCCACTTTATTTGGTGTTGCGGGGTTTATTTATTTATCAGCTTTCATAGTAAATCTTTTATATGCTCCCTATATTTTCAGGGCATTGCTCAATTTGCCACAATCACTATATGTGGCCGCTTACATTTTCTTTTCCATTCTCATTGCATATAATATTACAAGGTTTCTTACCGGCTTTACACCAAAAAAGAAGTTGCTGACAGGTTCCGCCATAACTGTTTTGTTTTTTGTTGTAGCTTTCTTTTTCTTTCCTAAAGAAAAGATCATTGAGAAAGCATCTATGACAAAATACAGGATAGATGTACTGACCATGCCTGTTGATAAAGCTATTGAATCAGCTTACGGGGAAGGCAAAACGTATGAGCCGGTAATAAGGGCTGCCCAAAACCAGTGGTTCATTAATACGTTGATTGACGAGGAAAATAATCCGGGTGTTCAATCAATGGGTTTTCACCTGCTTCCCCACGCACCGCAAAACAAAGGGGCCAAGTACAATGCCCAGGCAACAGATCTTGTCGCCAGTCGTTTCTTTCTGGCCGAACATGGGAAATGGTCTGTGTTATTGTATGTTCTTTTATTGATACTGCCTACTACCATGCTGGCTTCATTTTATAAATTGTATCCTGACTTTACCAACAGGACCAATACAGGGTATCCTGTCATTACCGCGGGTTTTTCTATATTGAATTATTTACTTGTAACAGCATTACTGGTGATCCTCGCTGCCACGGGACGATATATATTTTTCGGGCAGGATATGCCATTCGGAAGTATTTTAAGCAAGCAATCCATTTTGTTTCCTTCCATTCTGATCGTTATAGCTGTTCTGTTGTTTAAAAACATTTCACAGGAATATTATGCTAACAGGAAGAAACTGATCCCTGGTGTTATCGTATTTTCATTATTAGGTGTTTTATTGTTTTTTGTAAAACCAGTCTTTAACAGGAACAAAGAGTTTAATGTGACAGACCTGGCAAACGGAATGGATAATTTTATCCAGTTGCGGTTACAACCCGTCCTTGATCATTTTGATACCAGTGTTGCTACCCGAAAATATTCTATAGCAAAAAAAGACCAGCTATTTACTGATTCCGTTCGCCGGCTGGTCGCTGCTGGTTCATTTGATGATGCGAATAAATTTTTTGCAAAGGAAATTGAAAATTATACACGCCTGGATTTTTCCCGTCACCTCGATCAGGGCCGCATGTTATACCTTGACCTGTACTCCGGTAAACCGCAGCTGGCCGTCAACGATAATTATTTCCGCATTGAACCGCCGCCTCACCTGCAACAATCATGGACGGGAAATGTGTTCAGCGATTCTACGGCGTATAATATTTCCCTTTTGAACAGCAAAGACGGGTCTGTTATAAATAAAAGAGTAACGGGCTTTACCAACGAGCCTGATATCTCATTAACCAGTGACCTTGGTTTATCCTTCAGGTCACCGGGATCAACTAATATGTATAAATATTTATACCTGGTCAATAAGGGAAATACAGGCTTAACTTTAAAATATAACAGCCAGGAAAAAGTATTGGAGCATAATGATAGCCTGAGAATAGCTAACCCATCTCGGATCATGATTGCTGATTTGACTAACATGAACGAAAGGTGGCTTGTAGCAGAACCCGATGCGCTTATGAAGAATTATTATGTAAATGGCAGCCGGTTTTATGTTTACCCGATGGCCAGCCGTTTTATCTGGGCAAGAAATTTTGCCGAAAGTATCGCTTCTGAATATACTTCGGCCAGGCAAACCACGGCTAACGCCTCTGTTTCTTTTGATGTTGAAATGATGGATTCTCTTTCATTAAAGATTCAACGAATGATGAACAGGGATACTGCGTATAAGAAAGGGGCTGAGTATGGAATCTGTATTGCTGATGGTAATGGCCGGCTGATTGCCATGACTGATTTCATCAAAGGTCTTATACGTCCTGATCCTAATGATAAAGCGGGGTTTACTAAAACGATCATGGGTGAAAATGGTTTTATCTCCCAATCATTGCTGAGAAAGCAGATCGGTAATATTAATTTGCTCCGGATGAACCCGGGTCCGGGTTCCACATTAAAGCCCATAGTGTTTTCTGCTATCGCCTCACAATTAAATCTTGACTGGGATGCTTTTGCCGCCGAAGGTTTTTCTGAACCGCAGCAATATTTTGGCGGGCAAAAAGTAGCGGAATATGATTTTGAAAAAAACAATGGACGTATAGGAAGCGTAGCGGATTATTTAAAGTATTCGGATAATTATTATCATTCCAATGTATTGTTGCTCGGTTCTTATCCTAAACAGGATTTGAATAAATTGTTAGCAACATCTTTTGTTCAAACTAATCCCGGTGCTGGTTTGCACTGGCCTTATTTTAGTTACGGGGGCTCACAATACTGGCTGAATGGTTTTGATAACTGGCCGGGCTACGCAAATGGTAAAGTGAATTTCGGAATGGATAGTTCATTTACTTCTATCGGGCTTTTTAGTAATTATGGCATTTATAATCATACAGCGGATAAAAGCTTTGATATGTTTTCTTCTTCGTATGATTCATCGCTGTTTCTGAATGCGTATAACCGGTCAGGATTTATTTTGCCCGAGTATGCTTTATTCGATCAGCAGGGTAATACTATTGACAAAAGAATTCCTTACGATGTATTCGCCAGTTGCTTCCGTGGGCATGTAAAAGGCAGCAGCCAGGTATTGATACCTCCTACGAAGATGACAGAAGCGTTTGGAAAAATACTCAGCCAGAACAGGAATTACTCACTTACGCTGAATCCCTATGCTAAAGAAGCGGATCGTATGCCTTTTGCAACAGATAATACTATTGTCTATAACAATTATCTTTCGTTGATGCGGGAAGGTGTGTTCACGGGGATGAAGGAAGTTTTATACTCCGGGACTGCTGCGGTATTGGGTGGTTTAATGAAAAAAGAGCCGGGCTATTATTATTATGCAAAAACCGGAACTACGGGAGATAATGAAGCTAAAACCAAATCCAAGCTGCTGGCATTTATCATATCTGAAAAAGATGTAACTGACCCGGGTTTTAATTTCAGGAATAATAAGTTCTATACCATTTATTTCACTATGCAGAACGGACCGGCTAAACAGAATGAAGAATTTCAAAAGGAGATCATCAGGTATATTGAGCAGTCGCGTTCGTTTAAGCGCTATATGGGCAAATAAAAAGAGCGGCTTACAGGCCGCCCCGGGTACACTACCAGCTTTATAAAAGCTAATAGTTTTCTTCCATCGCACCGAATAAATTAAATAGTTCTTCCGGGTCCTGGATATTTATATGGCCGTCCTTTTTTTTGGAGTGATTATCATAGAGACCAGTTCTGGAATTTTGTTCCGGCAAAGCTGCAAAGTATGAAGTAGTCCCTGAGCAAAACTCCGCTTCCATTTCTTCCGGCGTTTTCAGGAAATTGTTAACCGCATGCTTCATCACAGACACCAGGTCACCCGCTCTTTGCCTTACCCTGAAAATTGTTTCGTCTGCTACTATCGTTGCAGAAAATTTGTTAAGACCTGAAAATGAAAATTGTTTTTCTTCCTGAAGGATACTTTCAGTATAGTTCATATAGCAATAGTGTTATGAGTTTATTATAAGAAATTTCATGCCGGAAAATGCCCGCAAATTGCCAGGTACTGATAACCATTCTATTTCAAAACGAAACGTGGAAAAATGATAGTATTCTTCGCCTGTATAAATTATTTGAATAATATCTGTGTGGAATATATTGCATAACAGAGCATATCACCCCTTTAAATTGTAAAAAAAAATCCCCGCAAAAGATGCGGGGATTTTTATGTAAAAGTATTTGAATTAGTTGGCAGGTTTCGGAGCTTCAGCGGCTATTACTTCACCGGTGATCTGAACTACTTTTTCCTGTGTAATGCCCGCAAGCTTAATATGTACATCTTTTGTAAAAGCTCCTGCATTGGCAGCATTATACTGCACTTTCAATTTAGCGCTGGCACCCGGAGCAATGGGTTCTACAATTTTTTCAGGTGTAGTGCAACCACAACTTGCGTAAGAGTTTTCTACAACAACAGGTCTGCTGCTGGTATTTTTAATTTCAAAGGCATACGTAACAGGAGTGCCCTGTTTTATTTTTCCAAAATCATATTTAATGGTATTGATCTTTATCACATCATCAGGGGAAGGTTGCCCAACGGTAGTGGCAGTTGTTGCTTGCACCGGAGCTGTTTGAGCGGCAGTGGGTTTAACCTTGGTTACATTTGCCTTTTGGGTAGCAGGCTGTTTCTTTACATTTAACTGCGCCATAGCGCTAACTGTAATAACAAAAGCGGCTGTGAATAATACTATCTTCTTCATGATTTTTATTTTTTAAAGTGTTTGTTTTTTAAGAAATTGAACAGAAGCATTGGCAGGGGCCGCACCTTCAGGGGCTTTCCATACTGTGCCTTTGATCTTTAGTTGTTTGGATAGAGTACTGTTATTGTAAGCGATATTAATTACTTTTTCAAAAACGCCTTCCGCTGCAGCATTATATCCTACTTTGATCTGGGCTGTCGCACCGGGGGCAATAGGTTCGCGGCTCCATTCAGGAGTAGTGCACCCGCAACTGGCATGTACATCGTCCAGCTTCAAAGCCGTTGTTCCTGTATTGACGATCTCGAATGTATAATACACAGGTTTTCCCTGTGGGATCTTTGCGAAGTCGTGTTCGGTTTCTTTTAATTTCAGCGCATCCGGTGATTCAGTGGTGGTTTGTGCGCCGGCAAAAAAGAAGGACGCAAGCAATACGGATAGGAAAAGGCATCTTCTCATAAATGAATGAATTGAAGGATTCAAAAGTAGTCCAAAGATGGCAGATTTCAAACATTGGTTGCAGGCCGGGGTGGGGATTTTTTGCAAATATTTAATGTATTGTTTCTCCCTATTTTTGCTACATGCAAAATTCAACGATGCCCGCGGAATCAAAATTGTCATTTGACAAGTTCAGGGAAGAGGTGTTGAATGATTACCGCACTGCCTGTATTAGCCGGGAAGCCAGTCTTTTAGGCCGTAAGGAAGTATTGACCGGTAAAGCCAAATTTGGCATTTTTGGAGATGGTAAAGAATTGCCGCAGGTAGCCATGGCCAAATTTTTTAAGCCAGGGGATTTTTACAGCGGATATTACCGCGACCAGACTCTTGCCTTTGCTACAGGTACCGCTACTATCCGGGAATTTTTTGCACAGCTCTATGCTGATCCCGATACAACACATGATCCGCACAGCGGCGGACGGCAGATGAACTCACATTTCGCTACTCCATTTGTTGATGAGAATGGAAATTTTTTGGATCTCGTTAACCGCAAAAATCTTGCTGCGGGTATGGCGCCAACAGCTGCACAAATGCCCAAAGCACTTGGCCTCGCGCTGGCATCAAAAGCGTTTCGGAATGTAAAAGAACTCCATCAATTTGACTCATTATCGGACAAAGGCAATGAAGTTTGTTTTTGTACCATTGGTGATGCGTCCACCAGTGAAGGACATTTCTGGGAAACAGTAAATGCAGCCGCAGTGCAGCAGGTGCCGCTGGCTTTTTTTATATGGGATGACGGCTATGGTATTTCCGTCCCTAAAAAATTCCAGACCACCAAGGGGTCAATATCAGAAGCATTGAAAGGCTTTCAAAAAAATGGAGATGATACTGGCCTGGATATCTACAGGGTGAAAGCCTGGGACTATGCCGGTATGTGTGAAGTATTTGAAGCAGGCATTCAAAGGATTCGGGATACACATACCCCGGCGCTTTTTCATGTAGAAGAAGTGACACAACCGCAGGGACATTCTACTTCCGGCAGTCATGAACGTTACAAAAAACCTGAGCGGTTAGACTGGGAAAGGGAATGGGATTGTATTAAGAAATTAAAAGAATGGATCATTGAAAATACACTGGCGGAAGAAGAGGAGTTAGGGGACATCGAAAACGCAGCCAAAGAATTTGTTCGGGAAAGTAAGAATGCTGCCTGGGAAGACTACCTTGTTCCTATCAGGAAGCAAATAGAACGTACAAAAGAACTTTCACTGGGTATTGCCAGCTCATTGCCGCAGCATGCACCGGCTATTCAAAAATTGGTGACTGAACTGACATCCAACCGAGAGCCTAACAGAAAAGATATTCTGCAAACATTGCACTATGTATTGCTTCATGCCGGGAAAAATGACGCGGCCTTCTGGGCGAAAGATTATTATAATGACCTGGTTAAAGAAAACAGGTCATTGTATAATTCCTGTCTTTATAATGAAGGACCCCAGGCTACATTGAAAGTAAATGAAGTAAAAGTATCTTACGCTAAGGATGCGCTGCTTATAAACGGTTACGAATTGCTGAATAAATATTTTGATGAATTATTCAGTAAAAATCCGAAAGTGCTGGCCTTTGGTGAAGACCTTGGTTTCATTGGAGATGTGAACCAGGGTTTTGCCGGTTTGCAGGCAAAACATGGAGCCAATAGAATTTTTGATACGGGTATCAGGGAGTTAAGCATCATGGGGCAGGGTATAGGCATGGCATTGCGCGGCCTTCGCCCTATTGCCGAGATACAATACCTGGATTATTTATTATACGGGTTACAACCTTTAAGTGATGACCTGGCTACCATGCATTTCAGAACAGTAGGTAAGCAAAGCGCACCCATGATCGTCCGTACAAGAGGCCACCGTTTAGAAGGTATCTGGCATAGCGGATCACCGATGGGGATGATCATCAACTCGCTTCGCGGTATGCATATATGTGTACCACGTAATATGACACAGGCGGCAGGTATGTACAATACATTGCTTCGCGGAATGGACCCGGGTTTGGTAATTGAATGTTTGAATGGTTACCGCTTGAAAGAAAAACTACCTTCTAACCTGGTTGAGTTTACGGTACCGCTTGGTGTGCCGGAAGTGATCAGGGAAGGAAATGATATTACCATTGTTTCTTATGGCTCCGTTCTTCGTATTATTAATGAAGTAGCAATCACATTGGAAGCAGAAGGCGTCAGTTGTGAAATTATAGATGTACAAACATTATTGCCATTTGATATTCATCATAAAATTCTTGACTCTCTCAAAAAGACCAGCCGTATTGTATTTATTGATGAAGATGTTCCCGGGGGCGCAGCAGCCTATATGTACAATAAAGTAATGGAAGAGCAGGGTGGGTATAAATACCTGGATGTGGCGCCCCGAACCATTACGGGCAAGGCTCATCGCCCCGGTTATGGAAGCGATGGCGATTATTTCGGCAAACCCAATGCTGAAGAGATCGGGACAGTAATCAGGGAAATGATGGCGGAATAGAATAAAATTCTCCCCGGAAATAGGGTTTTTGCGGCAAATATTTTAATTTAGGGACACCACCTTAAAACCTACGATTATATGTGCCGCCGTTTTACTGTACCCTACTTATGCCTTGCCGGGTTTATTTTCTTTTTTTCCATCACTAGTTTTTCACAAACAGATCTTTCAGGGAATATTAGTTCCTGGAAAACGCTTTTCCCAAAGGAAGATGTTATCGCTTATTCTTATAAGGAAACAGTGAGTTTTTCTCTCAATGAAATACCCAAACCGGGAGAAGGAAATGTCAGGGCTAAAGTAATAAATGAGTTAACTATTGTACCGGTAAAAGATTTTATTAAATACGAAGACGGGTTATTTTATTATGATGAAATGACCATTGATAATGTAAAAGCTATCAATCCCAAAGGCAAAGATATTATTATCCAGAAGCTATGCGGCTCGTATAAAGATGATGATATATTTCACAGCGATTCCAAATATTGTTCTGTGAAATTTCCATTAGAAGAAAAAGGAAAAAGTTTTACGTACCGGTATGAAGAGAATTACCGCGATGTGAAATATCTTACTTCTTTTTATTTCCATTCCCACATGCCAGTAGTAGAGAGAATAATTGAATTCAACATTCCTTCCTGGCTCGAGACCGATCTCCGGGAATTTAATTTCAAAGGCGGCAATATTGAGAAGACTTCTGTAAAAGAAGGCGACATTACACGGATCACTTTTACTTTCAAAAACCTGCCGTCCTTTCACCGGGAGCCTTCTTCACCTAACCATGCACTTAGCTTTCCTCATATTATATGTGTCAATAAAGCATACACACAAAACGGGCAACGAAAAATTTTATTTGAATCGGTAAAAGATCTGTACGGATGGTATAGCACTGTCTGCGCCGATATTGGCAATATCCCCGGTGAACTTAAAGACAGGGTAGCTGGTTTAACAGCAGGAAAAAAAACGGATATGGAAAAGATCGAATCCATTTTTTACTGGGTGCAGGATAATATCCGTTATATCGCTTTTGAAAATGGTATCATGGGTTTTAAACCTGATGCGGCGCAAAACGTTTTAAAAAATAAATATGGCGATTGTAAAGGAAAAGCCAACCTCCTGAAAGAAATGCTCAAACTTTCCGGCTATGACGCCCGCCTTACATGGATCGGTACTTCTGATCTTCCTTATGATTATACATTGCCTTCGCTGGCCGTGGATAACCACATGATCTGTACCGTGATCCTGAATGGCAAAAAATATTTTTTGGACGGTACCGAGCCTTTTATCGCATTGAATGATTATGCGCAGCGCATCCAGGGTAAGCAGGTGTTAATTGAAGACGGTAAAAATTATATTCTTGACCGTATTCCCGATTTTCCTGCTGAAAGAAACAAAATTAAAAGGGTTTCCAGGATCAGCGTGGATAATGATGTTCTCAAAGGGACTGCTTCCATGGAGTATAATGGTGAATCAAAGACAATGCTGCAAAGTGTTTATACATCCATGCGCAGTGAAGATAAAACAACTGCATTGTCTGACTTTCTTAAGCGGGGAGATAATAATATTGTTGTCAGTACTGTTCAGTCTCCTGAGTTTAAAGAGAGACAGAAACCGATCACGGTGAATTATGAGTTCAAAGCCAATAACCAGGTAAAGAAAGTGGCGAATGAAATTTATGTGGTAATGGACTGGGATAAAGAGTTTTCCGGTCTTGAATTTGATGCTGACCGGAAGAATGACTATGAATTCAATTATAAATACAATTACAATATTCAAACTGAACTGGTAGTGCCGGATGGCTACAAAGTAGATTATATCCCGGCTTCCTTTAAAAAGAGTACACCCCAGTATTCGTTTGAAGGATCTTATACCAATAAGGGCAAAAGCGTTCTGTACAATAAAACAATCGTGGTGAATAAGCCCATCCTGCTCAAATCGGAATTTGACAGCTGGAATGCATTTGTAAAAGAAATTAATAATTTTTACAACGACCAGGTAGTATTGGTCAAACAACAATAAATCATTCGCATGAGACAAATAGTATTTTGTTGCCTGCTGTTTTTAATAAACACAGCCGGCAACCTGTTAAAAGCACAACCTCCTTCAGTGGGAGAAACTATCGAACCCGAATTTTCCGTTGTTGCGGTTCCTGATAAATGGAGCAAAGAAAGCGCCGTGGTCATTGGCCAGAAAACTGAATATATTTTTACCCGGCTGGCCTCCGGAAAAAAATACACTACTGTCGTCAGGATACTGGAATATATACATAAGAGGATAAAAATCCAGGATAAGAATGCACAGGAGAAGTTTTCAACCTTCTATTATGTCACTATGGGAAAAGACGGTAAAGCTGAATACCGGATCATAAAAGCTAATGGCAAACGTGTTGATATTGACATGAAAAATGCCATTGAGGAAGAGAATGATATACCAGCAATATATAAACCTATTTATTACAGGCTTGGTATCAAATACTTTAAGATCGCCATTCCCGATCTTGAAGTGGGGGATATTATTGATTACAACCTGCGTTCAACTATTAACTGGGATATGCGGGAGAACGGAATTGGATTCACCCCGTTTATTTTTTCGCTTTCCAATACGTATTCTACCATGTACCAGCAATACAGGTTTGTAATGGCAAATGGTATGAAAGTCAAATTCAGGGGCTTTAATGGTGCGTCCAACCTGAAGATGGATTCAAAAGCTTCTGTATTTGGCGAAAAGGAATCGTATGTAGCTTATTACATGCTGGACAAAGACAGGGAGAAAACGACCGAAGAAAGATGGAGCTATGAATTGAGAAATACACCCAGTGTTAAATTCAGGGTCATTATGCTGGCGGATAACGATCCGGATTCAAAAGAACTGGGGATGGCGACAGTGGACAGAACATTTATTGATATTGATGATGTGTATAAACGGTATGTCGGGGCGGCGCTTTACCGCACTACTACTGTTAATACGCTGGTCGCTTATACTACTGAATATATAGCAAAGAAGAAAGCAGAAGGCTTATTGAAAAATGATGATGACGTTATCAGGGAATGTTATTATTGCCTGCGAAAAGTTTTTCTCGAGATGTATTATAAGGGACCGGTGCACTCAGAACTGGAAAAGTACATGACAGGAAAGAAGCTGTATAAAAAGATATTGAAACAACAGGAAAAAGAGGAACAAAAAAAAGAAGAACGGGAAGATGAGATACGGATAAACAATGTGGTCTTTGCAACATCTTTACGTACTGCTCTGGCATCACAGGGAATTCAATCCGAGCTTTTTGTATATATGCCCCGGCGATTAGGCGCCTGGCGGGATGCCGTTTTTCTTGATGAACTGGATTTTGTTATGAAGGTGAAAAGTAAGCGGAAAAATTATTTCATCGAAGCATTTAATAATTTCGATGCATTCGCTTCAGCCTATTCCTACCTCGAAGGCGTAGAAGGCTACAGCATCGGGTATGATGAACCGAATAAATATTATAAAACTCCCGGACCTGTAAGCACCTACCAGGACAATATTTCACGTAAGGATTACAGTATGCGCTTTACAGATGCCATGGACATCATTAATATTGAAAGGATCAGCCTGTTTACGGGTCATGAAAAATCTGAAATGGTCGGCATCGCTAACCTGGAAAGGGGTTACCTGAATAAGGATTTTGAAAAATACTATAATCCTCCCGGCCAGAAGGGGAAGAAAAAAAAGGAAGATGAAGTGATAGATATTACTACCTCAACCGGCTATGACAACCCGGACAGAGAAGAAAAATTGAAAGAAAGAAAGGAACTGATGGAGAAAGATATCAAAAAGGAATTTGACCTGGAAAAATATAGTGAATTTGAATTACTGGATAATGGACGCTATGGCGATACGGCTACGCTGAAGTACAAAGAAACATTCTCTTTAAAGAAAATGATCAGCAGGGCCGGGAGAAATTTTATTTTTGACGCTGGCAAACTTATCGGGGGCCAGATCAAGCTGGAAGAAAAGGAGCTGCTGGAGCGACAGACAGATATCTGGCTCTCCAATGCCCGCACTATTGAAAACAATATCACAATTGATATACCGGCAGGTTATACCGTGGAAGGATTGCAGGAGTTGAATATGTCGGTGGATAATGAAAGTGGTGCATTTATCAGTACCGCGAAAGCTGAAGGGGATAAACTGATCATCAGTACACGTAAATTGTATAAAAAGAATTTTGACAAAAAAGATCTGTGGCCCAATTATGTCGCCTTTCTTGAAGCGGGGTATAAATTCAGCCAGGCAAAGATCGTACTGAAGAAGAAATAATGTGGAATAGAAAGAAGGATATCAGCTTCTTTGTTTCTTAATTGATCTGATATATACATTCTCTTTCAATCTGTACCAGTTTAATTTCAATCTGCACGGGTAAATTTGCGGTTGATAAAAAATATATTCATGACGCTTTACCAGGTAGACGCTTTTACCAATAAATTGTTTGCAGGCAATCCTGCAGTGGTAGTACCATTAGAGAAATGGATGGATGATTCCCTGATGCAAAACCTGGCTATGGAAAACAATTTGGCGGAAACTGTTTTCTTTGTTCCGTCTTCTTCTTCACCAGCGGCTTCAAAGGGGTCCGATTACCATATACGCTGGTTTACCCCGGCAGCAGAGATCAATTTGTGCGGCCATGCTACACTGGCAAGCGCTTTCGTATTGTTTAATATGCTTGGATATAAAAAAACGTCAATTGTTTTCCATTGCCTGAGCGGGAAGCTGGTTGTTACAAAAGAGAAGGATATTATCTCGATGGATTTCCCTTCCTGGAAACCGGAACGATTCAGTGAGCACCCGGAAGGATTAGAACAGGCTTTGGGAGTAAAAGAAATAGTGGGGGTTTATAAAAACCGTGACTTGTTAGTAGAATTAGATAGAGAAGAAGATGTAAAGAACGCTGCCCCGGATTTTACATTGATAAAAAAAATGGGCTATAAGATTATTATTACGGCTCCGGGTAAGCAGGTTGATTTTGTCTCAAGATTCTTTGCACCCACATTTGGAGTTGATGAAGATCCGGTAACAGGTTCCGCTCATTCACAGCTTATTCCATTCTGGAGTGAAAAGCTGGGCAAAACAAAAATGGAAGCAAAACAACTATCGCAAAGAGGCGGGCATTTGTGGGTAGAACAAAGAGGAGACCGGGTGCAGATGGGCGGGGAATGTGTATTTTATATGAAAGGGGAGTTTGAGATTTAATCCAGGAAGCGTTCTTTCAGTTCCGGTGTTGGTATCATACATTCATCTCTTTTGCCAAACCATTTATAGCGGTTTTTTGCTACCAGGTTGTACACAGCATCCCGGATAAACCGGGGTAGTATCATAAAACCATAAAGCAGTTTCCATCCTCCGCCTAATTGTTTGGCGATCCTCAATGCGGCTGTTGATCTTGAGTAAACATTTTCTCCTTCTACCAGTATAAATGAATTGAAAACGTCAGCGGGCAGATCAAATTTTTTTAAAAGCTCCCCGCCTGTCTTTCCCTGCAGGGAAGCAAAGAGAAATTGTTTCTTTTTATCTTTTTTAATAATGAACTGAACGCTGCGGTTGCAGAGGTTGCAAACACCATCAAATAAAACAACAGGAGATGAAGAATTCACTATGCAAAAATACAGCTTAAAGAGTAACGATTTTTATGCATACTAAAGGAAAACGGGTTTAGATACGTGGGAGTATATGTTTATATAAAAAAGACATTGATTGACAAGAGATAATCGGTAATTGGCAATATATCTGTTCAAAACCGACACGCTTCTGATCTTTCGAAGTTTTCCTCAAATATTTACTGATGGGACTGCTATAGTACCTGCAAAAGTCATAATTTCAGGCAGACCGGCTGCAATACAGAATAATAACCGACTTCGGGGAACATTTTTTCTTCCTGGTAATTTTCAAATAGATTCTGCAGGGTAAACACAAAAATGATTGTCTATGAGAATGCAAACTTCACTTGTTGTTTTATGGACATTTTTTAGTACATGCATTTGCTTTTCGCAGAATACGCAGACTAATCCTGACCATCCGTCGGGTAAAAATGCGAAAGGGCCACTGGCTGATGCCCCGGCGGCACAGTCAGCACTTGGTGATCTGTTCAGGTCTCTTGAAAATGCTAAGACAAATTCACAAAAGGCTGATATCTGTTTCCGGGTATCAAGGTATTATGCGGATCGCTTAAAAATTGATTCGGCATTATTTTACAGTGAAAAAATAAAAGAAGAAAGCCTGGCAGGTAAATATGAAATGGGGATGGGAAAGCATTACCTGGCAAGGTCGCATGCATTATATTTCCGAAATATACATGAACGGGAAAAACTTAATAAAGCTATTACAATTTTTACACGCTATAAGGATCATTTTTTTTTAGGTTTTGCCTACAGGATACTGGGCAGACAACATAACCAATCAGGTGACTTTGCAGGAGCAAGAGAGAATTTTCATGCATCTATTGATTTTTTTGCGATAGCGGGCGAAACGAGGGAACTGCAATTTGTTTATTATGAATTAGGCAGGAGTTTTTACGAGTCTTTTGAAACCGACAGTGCTGCTTATTATCTCATTACTGCTTTACAACTGGCAGAAAAATTAAAAGACCCGGTGGGTGTATTTGGTTCAAGCGGCATTCTTGGGGAAGTTTACCTTGTTGCTGATGATCTGCCCAATGCCGCCAAATACCTGAAGTATGCATTGGATAACCGTACACAAGCCATAAGCAAAATTTTAGTGAGAAAACGATTGGACTCTTATGCAAGTTGCCTGATGCGGCAGGGTGAATTTGATAAAGCCGGGATGATAATAAAGGAATATGAAATGACCAATGAAAACCTGAATGATAACTGGGGTGTTATCATATCGAATAAAAATAAGGGGAAATACAATTTTCATAAAGGGAATTACGGGGAAGCATTAAAATTTCTTCAACTGGCGTACAGCCGGAAATATGAAATAAAAACGTTTTCTTTTGATACGAAAAATATTGCCTATTATCTCGGCAGAACAGAGTTTGAGCTCGGACAATACGATAGTGCTATCCGTCATTTGTCGTATGATATGCAACTGGCCCGGCAAATACAGTTTGGCGCAGACCTCCTGGATGCCAGCCTTCTTATTTCTCAATCTTATGAGAAAAAAGGGAATAAAGATTCTGCCTTTCATTATTTCCGGCTCTATGATCATCTGAAAGATTCTCTATTGACATTTCGCAAAGAAAAGGCGCTGATTGAGCTAACCACAAGGTATGAAACGGGGAAAAAGGAACAGCAGATACAATTGCTGCAAAAGCAAAAAGAATTAAATGACTACCAGCTAAGATCAAGAATGGATGAGATAGAAAAACAAAATCTTGTGGATCTCCGGAAAACGCAGCAACTAGCCCTTTTATCGCAACAAAATGAGATCAACAGGCTGGTAGCATCCGAAAAGACCCTGGCGTTTGAGAACCAGCAAAAGGAAATGATAAAGAACCAAAATGAACTAGCCCTGCTCGCAAAAGAAAATGAATTGCAGGCCGCAGTTGCGGCAAAAGAAGGGCAACGTAAGAATTTTGCTTATATAGCTGTTACAGCCGTTTTACTTTTTAGCGGGTATGTATTGTACCGTTATATCCAGAATAAAAAACTAAGCCGGCAACTGGCGACATCATTGGTTAATCTGAAACAGGCCCAGGACCAACTGATCAAAACAGAAAAGGAAAAAGAAGGAGATAAAATCCGGGTACGCATCAGCAGGGATATACACGATGAGGTAGGAGCAACCCTGAGCGGTGTAGCTCTTTTCAGTGAAATTGCGAGGGAAAAGATGCAACAGCACCAGGAAAGTGATGCCGGGATCTATCTTGATCATATTACCGCCAATTCAAAGGAAATGATAGAAAAAATGAGCGATATAGTATGGACCATTAACCCCGGTAACGACAGTTTTGAACGAATCATTGCTAAACTGCAGTCGTACGCTGTTAATTTATGTGCCGGTAAAGGTATCAGGCTGCATCTTGACATAGATGATCTGGTCCATCTTTATTCACCTTCCATGCAGGTAAGAAGGAATATTTATATGCTGATGAAAGAAGCTATCAATAATGCTGTTAAATATTCGGGCGGAAATAATATTTTCCTTTCATTATTTAAAACGGGAGACCAGATCACAATAGAAATAAGAGATGACGGTAAGGGATTTGATAAAAACAAAAGCCATGAAGGAAACGGTTTGAATAATATGCAGGCAAGAGCAACCGACCTGGAGGGAAGCCTTAACATTGATTCGAAAGAAGGGGAAGGTACTCATATCCGCCTGCGATTTAATTTTCACCCTGCCGGGGGACACCGCGAAGCTGTATAATGTCGTTTCTTTATAAAAACAAATCCTTCGTTAAACTCAGGATGGAAATAAGGGTTGCTATATTTGAGGACAACAAACTTATGCGTAATGGCTTTGAAGCCATTTGCAATGGCACCGAAGGTATTACCTGTTGTGGCGTTTTTCATGACTGCGCTGATTTTGATTACAAGATCAGGAAATCAGATCCGCATGTAATACTGATGGATATTGAAATGCCGGGTATGGATGGTATAACTGCTACACGGCAGACAATACAAAAATGGCCCGAGATAAAAATCCTTATACAGACAGTGTTTGAAGACGATGACAAGATATTCGCTGCTATTTGCGCCGGGGCTTCAGGTTATATTCTTAAATCCACGTCTCCCGCAAGACTTGTAGAAGCAATACACGAAGTATATAATAGCGGTTCTCCCATGAGTCCTTATATTGCAAGCCGGGTATTAAAACTCTTTCAGCAGTTTGCGCCATCCGTTCAGGAAAATGCTGAAAAATATATTTTAAGCAGCCGTGAAAAGGAAATCCTTTCATTAATGACAGAAGGCCTTAGCTTTCACCTGATCGCCGAAAAAAGCTTTATCAGTTATGAAACGGTGCGCACCCATGTAAAAAGGATCTATAAAAAACTTCATGTTGCTTCTGCCTCCGAAGCCGTTGTAAAAGCTATCCGCCAGCGCCTGGTGTAATTCCCTGTTTAGTAGTTATCATTAAAAATTCACCCTCCTGAGGTATTGCTTTCTAATTTTTTCTAATTGACATTTAGTAAAGATTTTTTTGTGTAGTTCCCTTACTTGTAAAACATTTTTATCATCCGTGTTAAAACTATTGCTATGAAAAAAGAGCTGCAGGTTCACCCGTTGTGATGCGACGCGAAAGTGCCGGGAAGTATTATCATCAAAGCCGCCGATGGCGAAATGGCAGCCGTTGTAAAATGTAAATGAACATACATTCGTTTTTTTCATTATACCACCCCGCGAAAAATGCATTCCTTATAAGGTAGTCCTGTAGCATTTTGGATTTCTGTTTTCGCAATTTTTAATTTTTAACATTTGTTCATATTAATCATCAGCAACTTTAAAACTTTTAAAATGAAAAAGTATTTACACATGAATTATTCAATGTTTCTAAGAAAGATTTTTATGCTGACAACAGTTCATAAAATGAACAGAAAGAAAATTTATCTGTTGGCCATGCTGTTTTTATTCCTGTCAGCATTTTCAAAATCATCTGCACAAATTATTGATGATGGTCAGGAGTATAGTGTATTGAACACTGGAAGCTTCCAGGATTTGGTACTTCCCAATAATCCATTAATCTCTAAAATCAGTTTTTCTTTTGCCGGAGCTGATGGGGGCGCAGCCATTCTTCGTATGGGGCAGACTGTGGTTTTCGATTTTGTATCGACTCACTCGCATTCGTCCGGCGGTGGTAATGGCGCCGTAGTGAATGGTACTTTCCTGGTGGGTTCCGGACCAGGCAAAATTCCTCTAGGTTCTACTATTCGTTTTATCATTGGTCAAAAAGGTGTAACCGGTGTAAATAATATTAGTATCATAACAGATGCTGGAACGGGTTCGGACTATGGCAGTGGTGGTGGTGGTACGGCTATACTTTACAAAATACCTGGAGGAACAACATGGACATTGCTTGGTGTAGCCGGCGGTGGTGGCGGTGCCTATCAGGGCGTAGTAGGAAACGTACCTTTTGGTGATGAGGGTGGCGCTGGTGAAGAAAGCGAAAATGGTGCTGACGGTGGAGGAGCGTTAGATTATGGCGGTGGAGGTATAAGTGGCAATGGCGGCCAGGCAAGTTTTGGCTATTATGGTGCAACTCCGACGGCTGCGGGCGGCGGCGGACGATTTACTAAAGGAGATGGCATGCTTACTCATATTGATATAGGAAGTGGAAATATATCCGAGGAGTATCAGTTTGGTGAAGGAGGAGCGGGAGCGCCGGGAGGATCTGATGTTGGAGGTTATGGAGGCACCAAAGAATCACAACCGACTTTGCTTTTTGAAGTTAGAAATGGTGGCTTTGGTTATGGCGGCGGCGGCGCAGGTGCAGGTGCTGGTGGTGGTGGTGGTGGATATTCTGGTGGTGGTGGCGGCGGTGTATTTTATGGCGGTGGCGGCGGCGGAAGTTATTTGAATGGCATAAGGGAATCCGGCAACGTTTCAGGCGGTGGGTCTGATACTGAACCTGATGATGGTGTTGCATACTACCAGGTAACACTAAACCAACCCCCGCTTGCTATATGCAAAAATGGAACCGTGTATTTATCTGCAACCGGGCAGGCATCCATCGTTGCGGCTGATGTGGATAATGGAAGCAATGATCCTGACAATAACCCGCTTACCTATAGCCTGAGTAAAAGCAGTTTCACCTGCGCAGATATAGGCAACAATAACGTCACACTAACTGTAACTGATAATAATGGAGCTGCCAGTACTTGTACAGCCCTTATAAGAGTTGTTGATAATGCACCTCCTGTCGTTACTTGCCCGCCTGTTGTTACTGTATTTGCAGTAAAAGGCAAATGCAATGCTATTATTTCTGATGCAAAACTGGGTAAGGCTACTGCCAGTGATAATTGTACGGGTCAGCTTACCATTGTAAAAACAGGTATTCCAGCCGGAAATATTTTCCCGGTTGGCGTTACAATTATTACTTATAAAACCACGGATGCGGCTAATAATACAGGCACCTGTACACAAACCATAACGGTTGTTGACAACCAGGACCCGGTTATTAACTGCCCGCGTGATATTGTGGTCACTGCTCCTAATAATAGTTGCAGTAAAACAGTGAACTATACAATCACCGCAACTGATAATTGTTCTGTCAAGACCCTGGTATCAACTCCTGCATCCGGCAGTGTTTTCAATGTTGGTAAAACAATTGTAGTTGTTATTGCTACGGATGCTTCCGGTAATACGAGTACTACCAGCTTTACTGTTACGGTTAAGGATAATACACCTCCGCTAATCATTTGCCCTCCTAATGTTACCGTAAATACTGAACCGGGTCTGTGCAAGGCAATAGTTAATCCCGGCACCGCCACGGCCACAGATAATTGTTCCGTAGTAGCCATCACCGGTAAAAGAAGCGATAATAAACCGCTGAATGCATACTATCCTGTGGGTACAACCACTATCACCTGGAAGGCAAAAGATGCTTCAGGTAATACTTCAACCTGTGAGCAAAAAATAAAGGTGAAGGATAATCAACCGCCTGTCATTACTAATGTAAATGTGAACCCGGCAGTCTTGTGGCCCGCTGACCATAGCATGAAAACTGTAATAGTAAATTATAACAGCACTGATAATTGCGGACCGGATGATAATTGCTCATACGACTGTCAGCTGAGTGTGACCAGTAATGAACCGGTAAGCGGCACAGGTAATGGAGACCTTTCACCCGATTGGCAGATAATAGACGCCCATAAAGTGAAATTGCGTGCAGAAAGAAAAAATAATGGTACAGGCCGGATATACACCATCAAGATTACCTGCACAGATGAAGCCGGTAACAAAAGTATTCAGACAATTGCAGTGACTGTTCCTCTAACTGCACCAACAATTACCAGTAGTCAGAACACTAAGATGACACAAGGAGCGACGGAAAAAGAAATACCCTCAACCCTTGTAACCGGGTTTATGGCACAGGTAATGCCGAATCCAGCAGAGCGGGAATTTAACCTTGTTATAAAAGGTGGCAGCAATGAACCATTGGAAATAAGGATATTTGATATCACAGGCCGGCAAGTGCAACAGGTAAGAAGTGCAGCCAGCAACGTAATAAGATTTGGAGATAACCTGGTACAGGGCACCTATATAGTAGAGGTAAGACAGGGCAAGAACAAAGCGGTACTGAAAGTAGTTAAGCAATAACTGCGACTATCATAATACAGGCTGGCTCATTCTTTTGAGCCAGCCTGTATTTAATAAACAAGCCAAATTCAAGAACTGAAAAAAATAATGTAAATAACTTCAGGTATCTATTTCTTCCATCTATAAGTCAGAAACAAAGAAGATAAATATGAAGCATATATGTGTAAAGTACTAATAACAGATTAACAATAAATGTAAATAAGGCCGGCTGTTAAGCCGGCCTTATTTTTTGATAAAATCAATACCAGCTTGAAAGTTTAATACTAATGGTAATAATCAACGGAAACTTTATCCCATATTGTGAAACACTTTCTGCACGTCTTCATCCTGTTCTAAGCGGTCAATCAGTTTGCTGACATCTTCTGCCTGCTCATCAGTAAGAGGTATAGTGGTGGCGGGGATCCATTCCAGTTCAGCGCTTATCGGCGTAAGGTTTTTTTCTTCCAAAGCTTTTTGCATATTGCCAAAATCGGTGAAGCCGCATCGTACCACTAATATTTCTTCACCATTTTCGCCCGTGCTTTCACCCAGTTCTTCCAGGCCATAATCTATCAGTTCAAGTTCAAGGTCATCCGCATTCAACCCTTCGGGTTTCAGTTTAAATGTACCCACTTTTTTAAACTGGAAACTTACACTGCCGCTATTGCCCATTACACCGTGTCCTTTATTAAAATGGGATTTAACATTAGCGACAGTCCTTACATGGTTATCAGTTGCTGTTTCTACCAGTATAGCCACACCGTGCGGTCCGTAACCTTCATACAATATCTCGTCATAGTTGACCAGCTCCTTACCCTGTGCCCTTTTGATGGCTGCTTCTACACGGTCCTTTGGCATACCTACGCTTCGTGCATTTTGAAAACAACGGCGCAACGCTGCATTGGAATTGGGATCAGGGCCGGCGGCTTTAACGGCAATCACTATTTCTTTCCCGATACGGGTAAAGTTTTTTGCCATTTTATCCCAGCGGGCAAACATGCTGGATTTTCGTACTTCAAAAATTCTTCCCATGGTATAGCGTCATTATATCAAATAAGTCAATAAAATCAAATTGATAAACTCCGCAGGTTTGCAGAGCCAATTTGGGAGGGCAAATTTAAGGTAATGTCAATAAATGAAAATAATTCAGTGGCAAAATCGCTTTTAGCTATTTAACAGTTATGCTTGCCAGGCTCTTCCAGCCCGTAACAGCACTTCCTTTATAATTATACTCTTCTTCACCGCCATACACACATACCTTTTTCACTTTTTTTTTGCTGAGCGTTGAATAAAAGTTCAGTCCTTTAAAAAAACTATCATGAATGGTTTTAGCCGATTTTATTTCAACAGCATAGGTAAAACCGGCCTGTTCTATCAGCAGGTCTACTTCATTGCCATTACTGTCGCGGAAGTAATGAAAAGATGGCTGCACACGTTTGTTATGACAGTTCTTCATCAGATCATTGATGACAAAGTTTTCATACAAAGCGCCTTTGGCAAAATGGTTTTTCAAATCGTTTGTATTGCGGATGTTCAGCAAAAAGGAAGCAATGCCGGTATCATAAAAATAAAGTTTTGGCGCTTTTATCACCCGTTTATTAAAGTTATTGTGAAAGGGTTGCAATAAATAAATAATATAGCTGCTTTCCAGGATAGCGAGCCATTGTTTCACTGTTTTATTATCTATTCCCAGGCTGTTGCCAATATCATTCATGTTCAGGATCTGCCCGGCCCGGCCTGCGCAAAGGCTCATAAATTTTCTGAACTGTCCCAGGTCTTTGATATTCATTATCTGCCGGGTGTCCCTTTCTATGTAGGTGGTAATATAATCAGGGTAAAACAACTCCGGCTTTATACTTCTGTGGTGTAGGCGGGGATACATCCCTTTCCAGCAAAGTTCTTCCCAGCTTTTTGGTTCTTTCATTTCACGCAGTTCGTTCATCGCAAACGGGAGCAGGGTGCAAAGGGCGGTCCTTCCGGCTAAGCTCTGGCTTATTTTTTCAAACATCTGAAAATTTTGAGAACCGGTGAGTATATATAATCCGTTTTTACCGACAGCATCGGTATGTACCTGTAACTGTGAAAGCAGTTGTGGTGCATTTTGTACTTCATCCAGGATAACGTTGCGACTGTACCGTTCAATAAAACCTTTGGGGTCGTTAATGGCAAAGCGGCGGTGGTCAATATCTTCCAGGTTTACATATTCAAAGCCGGGCTTCAGCATTTTGGCAAACGTTGATTTGCCAGACTGGCGTGGCCCGGTAATAGTGAGGATGGGATACTTACGCAGCAGTAAAGCTGCTATGGGTGTCATTTGTCGCTGGATCATGCGTATGATATTTTATGTAAATATGGGCTACCACTCCTAAAATACATAAACTAAGATAGGGCTGTTCCCGGGATTAATAAAATTTTTTCAAATAAATATTTATGTAAATATGGACTGTCACTCCAATATTGCATAAAAAAAAGCCTCGTTTCAACGAGGCTTTTTTGGCGATAGTTTATTTTATTGATTCAATTAATTAGCCGGTTCAGGCTTACCCAGCTTTCTTGCAAACACAACCAGGTGAACTGCTGCAAAAATTAACGATATGTAGAGCAATGTTCTGTCTGTATCAAAACCAAGCGAGTATTGATGTAAAAACCCTACCACCACCAATAACAGGGAAAGAGCTAAACCCGTATAACGGGCAATTTTCATTCCCTTACGTTCAGTGGTGCCATTACCCAGATGGCTGTGTTTGGCTCCATATACCAGGTATATATCCAGCCCGATCAGCATCCATACCAGCAAACGAATCCAGGTATCCATTGGTAAAAATATCATCATGAATAAACAAGTAGCAATGCCAAGTATAGGAACTAACGGAACCAATGGTGTTTTGAAAGCTCTTGGCAGTTCCGGCATTTTTTTACGCATTACCCATACACCGATACACACCAGGATAAAGGCGAACAGTGTTCCAATACTGGTCATCTCACCTACCACATCTGCCGGAACAAATGCAGCAAAAGCACTTACAAAAAGCATAAACAGAAAATTGTTTTTTGCAGGCGTTTGTGTTTTAGGGTTTACAGCAGAGAAAATTTTTGGTATCAAACCGTCTTTACTCATACTATAGAATACCCGGCTTTGTCCCATCAACATCACGAGGATAACAGAAGAGTAGCCAAAAAGAATAGCGACTACGATAGCACGGTTTAGCCAGGGGTAATCAGGTTTAATAACACCTGCTGCATCAGCAGTACCCATGTGGTCAATAGCTACAGCGACAGGAGCAATACCATCTTTTCCCGCAAATGTTGTATAGCTGGTAACGCCAGTCATTACATGGGCAAAGAGTATATATAAAATGGTACAAATAAGCAGCGAACCTAAAATACCTATTGGCATATCTCTTTTAGGATTTTTGGCTTCCTGCGCAGCCGTACTCACGGCGTCAAAACCGATATAGGCAAAAAAGACAATGGCTGCAGCCCTGATAATACCACTGAAACCAAAGTCGCCAAATTTACCTGTGTTATCAGGAATGTAAGGATTATAATTATCAGTATTAATGTACTTCCATCCCAGGAAAATGAAGATTAAAACCACCGCTATTTTTACTGTTACGATAATGCTGTTTACGGTAGCACTTTCTTTTGTGCCTTTTATTAATAATAAACTCATTAAAACAATAATGAATACAGCAGGAAGATTAATAATACCACCACTCCATGGTCCGGCTGTAAGCTCTACCGGTAGCTGAATACCAAAACCATCCAGGAATTTAACTAAATAGCGGCTCCAGCTTATTCCCACGGTTGCTGCACCCACCGCATATTCCAATACTAAATCCCAGCCAATGATCCAGGCGATGAATTCACCCATGGTGGCATAAGAATAAGTATAGGCGCTTCCCGCAACAGGAATCATGGAGGCAAACTCAGCATAACACAGACCTGCAAAGAGACAACCCAGACCTGCTACTACAAAAGACAGGGTAATTGCCGGGCCTGCATGATTAGCAGCCGCCATACCGGTAATAGAAAATAAACCAGCGCCAATGATGGCGCCGATGCCAAGGGCGATCAAACCTTTTGCACCAAGGGTTTTTTTTAATGTATGTTCTCCGGTTTCTGCTGCTTCATTCATTAAAGCAGCCATTGGTTTTCTGACAAATAAACTCATAAGCTTAGTTGATTGTAGTTGGGGAATATCCGTATTATATAATAATAAACAGACTGAAAAATAGTGATTTCTGCTAAAAGCCGGATAAAAGATTTTCAACGGCAGGGGGCAAAACCAATTCCCCCGGTTTTTGCCATTATTAGAAATAAACCTTTAGTTTTGAGACATTACTAAAGCTGTTATGAATAAACGTAAAGCCGGGCTGCTTTCCTTACTCCTGTTCACTATTATTGCTGCGCTTCATTTGATCCACCTGGAAGAATGGGCCAGTTTCCCTGAACAGCTATTAATGACCAGCCGCTGGATATTCATAGCCAGTCTTGTTTTGTTTGCTTTATATAAAAAGTCATTAACGACGTGGATCCTCGTAGCAATGGCCATAGGGGTGGAGATAGGGCTTGACTTTCCCGCCTTTTCCCAAAACCTTTCTTTTCTTAGTAAGATATTCCTGCGATTAGTTAAGACAATAGTAGCGCCGTTGTTATTTGCTACGCTGGTGGTAGGCATTGCCAGTCATAGCAACTTAAAGCAAGTGGGTCGTATTGGCTGGAAATCGCTTTTGTATTTTGAAATAGTAACAACGCTTGCTCTGCTTATTGGTATCGTATTTATCAATATTACAAAGGCGGGAGTAGGGATAAAAGTGCCCACGACCTTAGAACTGCCTAAATCATCCGAAAAATTATTTCAATCAAAAGTAATCTCTATTCTGGATAGTTCCGGCGTAAAAGCGCCGGCGGGATTGCTTGAACGTTTGCCGGATACGCCGCCAAAAGGCTGGCAGGATCATATCATCGATATTTTCCCGGAAAATATCATTAAATCAGTTTATGAAGGCAATGTTCTTCCTATCGTTCTGTTCAGTGTCATATTCGGTATTGCGGTGGCCTTGCTAAATGAAAAAAAGAAAAGGCCCATGATTGAATTCGCCGAGAGCCTGGCCGAGACGATGTTTAAATTCACCAACATCATCATGTACTTTGCTCCTTTTGGTGTGGGTGCCGCTATTGCTGTTACGGTGGGGCATTTAGGAATTGATATTCTTAAAAACCTGGCTCTCCTTCTCATTACTTTATACATGGCATTGATAGCATTTATCCTGCTTGTATTACTACCAATCGCTTTATGGGTAGCTAAAATACCGGTACGAAAATTCATCCAGGCTATCCGTGAACCCGTATCTATCGCTTTTGCTACCACCAGTTCCGATTCGGCGTTGCCCAAGGCCTTGGAGAATATGGAAAAATTCGGTGTGCCCCGTAAAATCGTATCATTTGTTATTCCCACAGGATATACTTTTAACCTCGATGGCACAACCTTGTATCTTTCCCTGGCCTCCGTTTTTGTAGCGCAGGCAGCGGGTATGCATCTTTCATTTGGAGAGCAGTTATTCATCGGGCTCTCATTGATGCTTACCAGCAAGGGAGTGGCGGCGGTGCCAAGAGCTTCCTTAGTGATATTGATCGCTACCGCGCATACATTTGGGTTTCCACTCTGGCCTATCATGGCTATTTATGGTATAGATGAACTGATGGATATGGCCCGCACTTCTGTGAATGTTATTGGCAATACATTAGCCAGTTGCGTAGTGGCAAGATGGGAGGGCGAGTTTGATGATAAAAAAGCGCTGGCCTTTAATGAGAAAGAAGCGGATGCAGTTATTGGGTAAACATTTTTGTATTTCAAAACAGGCTAAAACTATTTATTAAGACATGGGTATCTATTTATTAGAGGGCGGTGGCTTTTTACAGCAATTTATTGATTGGATCATCAATTATGGCGGTTTATATATTCTGCTGCTGGTAATCTTTGCTGAAACAGGTTTGTTCGTTGGGTTTTTCTTTCCCGGTGATTCGTTGTTGTTTGCAGCAGGCATCTATGCAGATGATTTAGCCAAAAAATTTATGGGCATACCCAAGGAAGATGCGATCTCTTTTGGGTTTCCGCATGTCGTAATTATTTTGATGGTGATGACAGCTTCTGTGTTGGGGAATATAGTAGGTTATTGGTTTGGCAGAAAGGCAGGCCCGTTATTATATGAACGAAAAGAGACCTGGATATTCAGGCGTAAACATCTTTACCGTGCGACAGAATTTTACCATAAATATGGTAAAGCGACAATTTTCCTGGCCAAGTTCCTGCCTATTGTAAGAACCTTTGCTCCCATTGTTGCAGGAATAGTAAAGATGAGCAGGCCAGTATTTATGTTTTATAATATAATTGGAAGTGTGGCCTGGGTATCTTCTATGATGCTGGGTGGCTATTTCCTGGAAGATTGGGTGAAGCGAAAGTTCGAATTTAGTTTGAAAGATCATATAGAAGCTATTACTATCGGCATCATTCTCGTAACGACTTTGCCGGTGTTGTATAAGTTATTTTTTGCAAAGAAACCGGTTGTGCCCCCTCGGCCGGCAGATGGTGATGTAAAGTCATAATTGTATGCAGCCTGCAAAGACACATTCCATATTCAATATTGCAGTTATCGTTGCGGCCTTAGGCTATTTCGTTGATATCTATGATCTGCTGTTGTTTACCATAGTCAGGGAACCAAGTCTCCGTGATCTTGGTGTTAATATGCTGGATGGAAAAGCTGTACTGGCTGCCAGTACCAAGGTCATCAACTGGCAGATGGTAGGATTATTGATTGGCGGTATTCTCTGGGGAATCATGGGTGATAAGAAAGGAAGACTATCTGTTTTATTTGGTTCCATCATTCTTTATTCAGTTGCTAATTTTATTACCGGGTTTGTAGAGAATACTGATCAGTATGCGCATGCAAGATTCGCAGCAGGTATTGGTCTTGCTGGTGAATTGGGGGCGGGCATTACATTAGTGAGTGAATTATTGCCAAAGAATAAAAGAGGTATCGGTACATCACTGGTAGCGGGTATTGGTTTATTTGGTGCTGTCTTTGCTTATTTTGTTTTTAAATTTACGGATCAGGATTGGCGCTTATGTTATAAAATAGGTGGCGGACTGGGCATTGCGTTATTGTTCCTTCGTATCAGTGTTGCTGAAAGCGGCATGTTTAAAGAAGTAAAACAACAAAACGTTTCAAGGGGAAACCTGCTAATGTTCTTTAATAACGGGAAACGTTTCAAAAAATATATACTCGCTATTCTTATTGGTCTGCCTACCTGGTATGTAATAGGCATATTGGTAAACTATAGTAACCGGTTTGCAACCGCTTTTTATGGGGAGAATAAAATTGAATCTGGCCGTGCTATCATGTATGCATACGCTGCCATAGCTGTTGGCGATATACTAGTGGGTCTCATCAGCCAGTATTTCAAAAGCCGGAAGAAAGCATTATATCTTTTTTATTTATTTACTATTCTATCAGGAATTCTCTTTTTCAGCGGAGCTGTACAATCAGATACGAGCATGTATATTGCCTGCGCCGCATTAGGATTCAGTACTGGTTTCTGGGCCATCTTTGTAACCATGGGGGCTGAACAGTTTGGTACCAATCTGCGGGCTACTGCCGCTACTACCATTCCTAATATGGTGAGGGGCGCTTTACCATTAATAAACATCATGTTTCTTGGTTTGTTTCAAAAGAGCTGGGGCTGGGATATTGTGCAAAGCGGTATCATTACTGGTATCATTGTTATGGCCATCACCCTGGTAGCAGCTTATTTTACGGAAGAGACTTTTCATAAAGACCTTAATTATGTTGAAGCAGAAGAAATGATCCCCTAATTTTTAATAAGCAGTGTCTAAATTCCTTTTAATACGTTTTTCTTCCATTGGTGATATTGTACTGACAACACCTGTTATACGTTGCCTGAAAAAACAAGTGCCCGATGCCCAAGTTCATTTTTTGGTAAAAGATTCTTTTCGTTCTGTGGTTGAGCATAACCCGTATGTTGACAAACTACATGTATGGGCGCATAGCTGGGAACTGATGATGCATGAATTAAAAGAAGAAAACTACGATTGTATTATTGACCTGCACCATAACGTAAAAACGTTAAGGGTGAGGAAAGCCCTGAAAGTAAAATCCTTTTCATTTCATAAACTGAATGTAGAAAAGTATATCTACACAAGTATAAAACTCAACATTCTCCCAAAAGTTCATATCGTTGACCGCTACCTGGCTACATTAAAATCATTTAATGTAAAAAATGATGATGCGGGACTGGATTATTTTATTGCACCTCATGAAGAAACGAAAAGACAGGATATCCCCGGTTCTCATTATGCAGGGTATATTGCCTGTGTTATTGGCGCTGCACATGGCACCAAAAGATGGCCGGTGGAGAAATGGAAGGAATTTGCCCGGCAAATGGATCATCCTATTATTTTACTAGGCGGGAAGGAAGATGCCGCTAATGGAAAAGAGATAGCGTCAGTAGATGATATAAAAGTGTATAATGCTTGCGGCAAATTCAGTTTGAATGAAAGCGCTGATCTTGTAAAGAAATCAAAATTGGTCGTCTCTAATGATACGGGCCTGATGCATATCGCGGCGGCTTTTAAAAAACCGGTCATTTCACTATGGGGTAATACGGTTCCTTCTTTCGGGATGTATCCTTACTATGGTGATACTGCAGTTTCCAATACGATATTACAAACTGCAAAACTCTGGTGCCGCCCCTGTTCCAAGATAGGTTATGATAAATGCCCCCTTGGACATTTTAAATGTATGCAAAAGATAGAAGTGGATGATGTACTGGCAGCCGTTAAAAAAAGGCTGTGATCTTTTTCCACCAGGGTTCCTGCCTGGGTACAAATTGTGAAGACACGACATAAGCGTTTATCTGGGCCACTATCTCATTCTCGATAAGTTCTCTTTCCTTCTCGGATATTTCAGTTTTCTTATCGTTGGTGCAGGAAAGCCAGTTCTGTATCTGTCTTTTTTCTGCAGGTACTGATTGCCCGGAAAGATACCTGCCTGTTTTTTTTCTTAATGATTCTGTTGTCATAGCAAGGCTTATTTAAAAGTTATAAAATCTATTATAATGATCACCAAAGGTTAAGCATATTTTGCAGGGCGTGCTTTAATCCTTTTAAACTAATGGAAGGATTGTACCTATTCCACCACTGCTCTTCGACCCTTATAGTACGCAAGGCAGAATGCTGACCATTGGATGTGTTTGAATCATCGAATTTAACAGGTTGCTTTGCTTTCTGCAGTTCTGCAACATTGAAACCCGGGATAACACCATCTTCAATAACTGAAATATCAGCATCCTTATTCAGCTTATTGTTGACACATTGTACTACAGACTTCCGGACTTCAGTATATAAATGGAGGGATATAGAAAAATCAATGGGTAATGATTGCCTGTCCTCCCATAATGCGATAAAGATATTCCTGACGATCCTTTTAGCATCCTCACTGGAATTCAACTTACTCATGCAATAGGTGTAAAGAGAATAACAATAGCGGCGGGAAAGCTCTTCAAAAGCTGTTGTATCATCTGCGGCTAGCCTGTCAATCAGGGTTTGCTCCGGGGTAAAATTCCTGCTCATCATGGGTACGATTTAGAGTTAACAATCCGTAGAATATTGGAGTTGTTTTATCGCAGGAATTGGGTTGTGATTAGAATTCTAAAGTAGAAAGAAAATTCAGAACCGCAAGGATTAACCTGATGTGACTTTTACGTAGTGGCAGGTATCTCCCCGCAATAATTTGATAATAAACCCTTAGGGTTTATTTTATTTTTTCAACATAGTTATCCACTCGTAATTATACGTTATGCAATATGCCGGTACGGGTGAGATCTTCTTGTACGGCGATGCAGTAACTTACTCTAAATTCTGAATATTGAAAGCTTTCCTGTTTCTTTCCCTGTTAGTGATGGGTTATGTTCTGCCGGCCCAGCAAAATACGGGCAGCATTATTTCTTTTATGATGAAAGACAGTGTCAGGGTGACTATTGATAATCCCGGCCATCTTTATAAACGAAAAGCTACTATTATTACTTTCTATGCTTTACCCAATGGTAACACAACGGAACAGACAATGGGAAAGAAAATAAAGGAAGGAGATGACTGGCATTTCGACATACAACATATAAAAGCACAAACGAAATTCATCCGCAAGCGATTACGTCAAAAGAATTTTATAGTTATTTACCTGGAGAATAATTATAGAAGCTGGCCCGCCTGGAAACAACGACACCCGGATTATACAAAACTAATTCCCCATATAATAGACTCGCTGAATAAGCTGGTACCCGGTAAACAGAAAGACATTTACCTGAATGGCCATAGCGGTGGCGGCAGTTTTATTTTCGGCTACCTGGCAGCCTCGGATAAGATACCAGCCAATATCAAGCGAATAAGTTTTTTGGACAGTGATTATGGATACGATAGCGGTTACTATCCAAAATTCAGGAATTGGTTAGAAACCCTAAAGGGATCAGTCTTAAATGTATTTGCTTATAATGATAGTGTAGCATTATATAACGGCAAATCATTTGTATCTGCTACAGGAGGTACCTGGTACAGGAGTCGTTTATTTTTACAGCATTTGCAGGCTGATTTTTCATTGAAAAAAATCCGTGATGATAGTTTGATTATTTATCAGTCCGGTGATAAAAGGATTCAGCTCTTTTTTAAAACAAACCCTGGCAGGAAGATATTTCATACCACGCAGGTGGAGTTAAATGGGTTTATTCATTCCGTTCTGTGCGGAACCCTTCACGATTCGAAAAGATACAAATACTATGAAGGACGTGCTTATACAGAATTAATAGAATAGGCTTTTAAAATTCATAGTTTAAGCCCATGGAAAAATTATAGGTAGTTTTTGGGGCATCCCCTGCCGGGAAGCTATCATACAGGTAATTCCATAAAAGAGAAATCCAGAAATGGTTACCTGTTTTTATTTTGACAACAGACTGGTTCAATATCCTTGCATCTTTTATCTCTTTCAGCAACGGCTGGTAAAACGTAGTGCTGATGATCTCTATATTATTAGCAGGAAGCAGGGTAAAAGAAATATAGCTGCTGTTGCGCACATCATGGTGCTTCACTACAGGAATAGTTCTTTCTTTTTCATGTTCGTACATGAAAAGGGTAGTGGCATAGAGCCGGAATTGTTTGCTGTCAAACAATTTAAACCTTGGGCCTGCACCGGCCAGGTATCTCGCATCAATTTGCGTAACATAGTTTTTTTGTGCCTGGGCAAAAGCTTCCCAGCGAAGCCATGAATTGATCTTATAATTATAGCGGAGATGGCCAAAGCTATTGGCAATGAATTTTTCAGAACCTGCTTTGAGGAAACCGTAATCCGCCAGTATCAGCCAGAGGCTTTTCTTTGTTTTGTATTGAAGATGTGCATTAAGGGTTATCTGTGTTATCTCTTCCTCATTTTTGGTGAATGAAAAACTGCTGCCGGCGTTACCTTTCCATCCTGTAGTATCGGATTGCATACGGGAGCTTTCAATATTTACAATTTGAGAATAAGAGACCCGGATGCTAAATAAAAAAGTAAGCGGGTATAAAAAGAGTATCCGCATATATGCGTGTATTGTTTGTTGTCTTATTACAAAGATTGGGAAATACGGGAGATGGTAAATACTCATTTTAGAGTAGCCGGACTAAAATAAAAAAAGCGGTACAAAATGCTGCACCGCTTTTATTCATCTATGTGTTTTTTATCATTTTATTCCCAGCGCTTTATTGATCGGGGCCCTGTCAATGTATTGAATGGTCCGGTCAATTTTATCATTGGCGTCAAAATGATGGTCTGTGTGTGTCCAGAATATAAGTTTTTTACCGTTTTTATATTTCACATTTACCTCGTACCAGCTCAATAACCAAACTCCTGCCTGGTCAGGTCCTTTCTGGGGTGTGTTTACTTTAAGCGGCAACCAGATGTCATTGCTGAAGGTGATGGAATCAATAACGTCTTTTCTCCTGTCTGTCCAATATTTTTCAATAGCCGCCTTACCACCCAGGCTATCTCCTGCTGACCATTGGTAAACAGCATTGTCAGCATAGCCGGACATCCAGCCTGCAATATCGCCACTGGTCATTTGAGCGATCATTTTTTTCCCCCACTCTGCGTATTTGGGGTCAGCAAATTCTGATGGAGCAGGCGTTTTGTCTTTGTCTGCGCCCGCTGTGGTTTCTGTTGTTTTGGGATCGTCTTTTTTTTCGTTGTTGCAGGCAAGCAGCAGCATACATGCCGCCGACATGATGAAAATTTTTTTCATGTTAAACGTTTTTGGTTTTGTTTACTAAAATAAATAAGAAGGGAGGGATCGCCGGTCCGAATAGGGCGAGGAGGATAGGAAAGCTAAGATTTTCGACGGATTAAAAAAAAATTTAATCAGACTATCTCACTCAGCTCCAGCCAACGCAGTTCTTTTTCATCTAACAGCCTTGTTATTTCGCCAATGCGGTGGGAGAGTTGCTGTAGCTCTTCAAAAGGCGTAGTACTACTATTTAGCTTTGCCGTAGTGGTTTCTTTTTCTTTTACCAGGTCAGCGATATCTTTTTCTAATAATTCAAATTCTCTTTTTTCTTTGAAAGAAGGTTTCTTTTTGTTGGCAGTTACCGGTTGCTGGTTCCCGTTTTCACCAGCTTGCTCCTTCTTTACTGGCAACTGGATGCTGGTAACTGGTAACTGTTCCTGCTCTTTCTGCCAGATCCTGTACTGTGAATAGTTTCCCGGAAAATCCCTGACTTCACCATCTCCTTCAAATACGAATAAATGATCTACCAGTTTATCCATAAAATATCTGTCGTGGGATACAATAACAAGGCAGCCCTGGAATTCACTGAGAAAATTTTCTACTACTCCCAGTGTAGGAAGGTCAAGATCGTTGGTTGGTTCATCCAGTACAAGAAAATTAGGATTACGGAATAAAATGGAAAGTAAATGCAATCTTCTTCTTTCGCCACCACTAAGTTTACTGATATAAGTATATTGTTTGTCCGGATCGAATAAAAACAGTTGAAGAAACTGGGCAGCATTTAATGTACCGCCATTGGCCAATGGAAAATGTTCGGCTATATTTTTCACAAACTCAATTACACGCATGTCTCCCTTTACAATTAAGCCCTGCTGGGAATAGTTGCCAAATATCACCGTATCGCCAACATTTACTTTCCCGCTATCAGCTTGTTCTATGCCCTGCATGATATTGGTGAAAGTGGATTTGCCCACCCCGTTTTTACCGACAATGCCGACACGTTCCCCTTTCTTGAAATTGTAATCGAATCCTTTTAATATCACTTTATCGTCATAGCTTTTATATACTTTTTTTAATTCAATCACTTTGCCGCCAAGCCGGTTCATTTTCATCTGTAGTTCTACCTGCTGGTCTTCCATCTTTTGTTTGGCTTTCTTTTCTACTTCATAAAAATTGTCCTGCCGGCTTTTGCTTTTGGTGGTCCTGGCTTTGGGTTGCTTACGCATCCATTCCAGTTCCTTGCGGTAGGTATTCTTTGCTTTATCAATACTGGCCATTTCACTTTCTATCCTTGCCGCTTTTCTTTCGAGGTAGTTTTCATAATCCCCTTTATAAACGTAAAGGTTGCTGCCATCCAATTCCCATATTTCTTTACAAACAGTATCGAGGAAATAACGGTCGTGGGTAACAAGCAGCAGCGTTACATTTTCCTTATCAAGATATCGTTCCAGCCATTCTACCATTTCTACATCTAAATGGTTTGTGGGCTCATCCATGACCAGCAACACATGTTTATGTTCAAAACCAATATCAATTAATGTTTTTGCGAGGGCTACTCTTTTTCGCTGGCCGCCACTTAATGTGTTGACAATTTGATTGAGGTTGTGAATATTCAGCTTGCCAAGCACCTGTTGCACTTTAGCATCAAAGTCCCATGCGCTAAGATCATCCATTTTATGGATAGCATCGTTAAGCTTATCCGGATCATTTCCTTCACTTAGTGCTTCAAACTCTTTAATGGCATTGAGAACAGGATGGTCGTGGAAAAATATATTGTCAAGGATGGAACGATTTTCTGTAAACACAGGTTCCTGTTCAAACAATACGACATCCACATCTTTATTGATACGGCATTTTCCTTCATCCGCAGTTTCTTTGCCCGCCAGTATTTTCAATAAAGTGGATTTGCCGGAACCATTCCGGGCTATCAGCGCGATCTTATCACCTTCTTCAATATTAAATGAGATGTTTGAAAAAAGAGGAGTGATGCCATAACTTTTCGTCAGACCTTCGGCAGAAACATAATGCATATTGTGCAAAGATAAAGAAGCCTGAAGGTTTTGAGGAAAAAGAAAGGTTAGCGGCTTATAAAGTAAATGAGGAAACTAAGCAGCAGCGTTATCAATAGAAGGCTCCAGATTCTGTATTTGTACCAGGTATCATTGGTTTGAGAATGTTTAACGTATTTGTTTATAGCCCGGGCAGAAATGGCGTCAGTATTTAATTTCATCAATCTTAATGACAAAGGTTTTGCATATACCCAGGGAAGGGGCCGGCTGCTGTTCAGTAGTAAGTCAACAATATTTTTATTAATTTCTGTTTCATCGAAACTGTTCAGCTTTCTGATCGTATCATCAGAAAGAACCTGGCAGATATGATCATACAGGCCTTCTTTATCCATCCGGTATATATCCAGCTTTGAAACATATTTATCCAGTTCAAGTACCTGCTGTAAAACAGTAACAGGCGTGATGACGGTTTCCGTATTCTTTTTATTAATGCTCTGATCGTACCATCGCTGCTGGAGGTAGTATTCTTTTTTCGCGGGGTCGCTTAATACTTCATAAGCTTCTTTCACCATTTCAAATTGCGCAGCGGCATACAGATCATTATCATTTTTATCAGGATGATACTGATGGGCCAGGCGGCGGTAAGCGGTTTTTATTTCCTGCAGCGTAGCGGAAGGAGGTAACTCCAGAATTTTATAATAATCTTTCCCTTGCAAACCGCGGCGAAGATAGAAGTTAGAATAATAATGAAGAGACGAAGTTTCTCTTTTACTTTAAATATTTTGCCCAGAAATCAAGTGTTCGTTGCCAGGCGAGTTTAGCTGCCGCTTCATTATATCTTGCAGGCGCCGTGTCATTATGAAAAGCATGATTGGCTCCTTCATATATATAAAGTTCGTAAGGGATTTTTGCATCCTTCAATGCTTGTTCATAAGCAAGTATGCCGGCATTTACCCGTTCATCTAATCCGCCGTAATGCAATTGAACTGCCCCTTTTATTTTGGGTACTTCAACAGCATCGGGCTGGCGGCCATAAAATGCTACCGCTGCTTTCAAAGAAGGAACGTTCACTGCAAGGCTATTACTCATAGCACCACCCCAGCAAAAACCCACGCAACCAAATTTGCCGTTACTGTCTTTTCGCCCGGGCAGGTAATCAAAGACTTTAATAAAATTCTGCAGGTTGTCTTCTGCTTTCAGTTCCTGGAATTTTGTTCTTGCTTCATCTTCATTAGCCGGTGTGCCTCCTAATGAAGAAAGTGCATTGGGTGCAATGGCTAAATAACCGGCTTTTGCAGCACGGCGTGTTACATCTTCAATATGTGCATTCAATCCCCGGTTTTCATGGATCACTACAACGGTTGCATATTTTTTCTCTTCTTTGGGTCTCGCTACATAAGCCTGCATATCTCCGTTGATGCCGGGATAAATAATACGTTCAGTAAAAAGATCATCATCAGGAGTAACGGCTGCGTGGGCCTGGTTTACTTCAATCATGGGTAAAATAGCCATAGCCGCTGCGGTACCACCAGCCAAAATGGCGAGTCGGCGTAAAAACTCCTGGCGGCTAAGAGGTTTATGTGTGTACTCATCGTACAAGTTGATGATGCGCTGGTCCATATAAATTATTTAATGACTTTAAAGTTACGTAGAATGACTTCATAAAAGAGCAGGGCAGGGGCACTTGGAGTTGGAGAAGCAGCGTGAGCATTGCTACAGTTCACCCACTGGCTCGAGGTTTTTAATCTGGAAATGAATTTCTGGGCAACAACAAAAATGTGGTTTGCAGATAAAGGGCATGGGGAATTAATTATCTGGTGTAGTAAAATGAAGCTGCTTTCATGGGGCGTCTTTTCGTTTTGGCCATAACGTTTTCATAACAATGCGGCTAATGTTTTCATAAAATCATAAAACTATTATACATGCAACCATGATGGCATAGTAATAGGTCATATTTTTGATTTACGCAAACGTTTGACTTCGATATTGAAAACAATAAATTCTAATTACATGAAACGGATCTTACAAATTACCGCTCTTGCCTTTTTGGTAATGCTTGGCGGTTCATGGCTAAACGCAGCATCCGCCCAGCCCGGCGATTACGATGATAATGGCGGTGATGTTTCTTACCAGGCATTTTACGATGAACTAAGCCCTCATGGCCGATGGATAGATTACCCGGAGTATGGTTATGTATGGGCGCCCAATGATATAAATGGTTTCCGCCCTTATGAAACAAACGGGCATTGGGTATGGACAGATGATTATGACTGGATGTGGGTATCTGATTATTCCTGGGGATGGGCGCCATTTCATTATGGCCGCTGGTTTAATGACCCCTATTACGGATGGATGTGGATGCCCGGTTATGAATGGTCGCCTGCATGGGTAGCCTGGCGTGATGGTGGTGATTATTATGGATGGGCGCCACTAAGGCCGGGTTTTAATATCGGTATTAATATCTCAATAGGAAGTTATAATCCGCCGGTTGATTACTGGTGTTTTGCCCCGCGTCGTTATATTTCTTCACCCCGTATTTATGATTATTGCATGGACAGGGGCCGGAATGTGACTATCATTAACAATACTACTATTATTAATAATTATGGGCGGAGAAATAATGTCTTTATAAATGGTCCCCGCCGTGTTGATGCAGAAAGATATACTGGCCGAATCAATCCTGTTCGTTTCCGTGAGTCATCAAGGCCCGGCCGTACAACATTCAGAAATAACGAAGTATCTGTTTACCGCCCAAGAGTGCAAAGAGATAATAACCGCCAGTTCACTCCCCGCAACGTTGATCGCTATGAAAGGAATGGTACTAATAATGGTACCGGAGTAAGAGGTGACAGGAATAATAATGGCAATAATAATGATCGTGGAAACGGTAACAATTTACCCGGCCGCAGGGATGATGATCGTGTTGGCCGCAGGAACAATAATGAAGCTGGCCAGCAAGGTAATAATGATAATAACCGCAGGTTGGAGCGTCGCAATATATCAGAAAGAAGAAATGATCAGCAGGGAAATAATAACAACGAAGGCAACAGGAATATTGAAAGAAGACGGGACACGCCTGACCGGAACAATGGCAACAATAATAATCAGCCGGGTAATAATGACAGAACAACAAGGAGACCTGTTGAACAAAGAAATAATGAAGTGCGTCAACCGCAGAACAATAATGATAACAACAGGAGAATAGAACGCCGGAATGTATTTGAGCGGCGTGATAATAATTCACCCTCTCAGCCAAACAGGCGGGAAATAAGAACTGATAATCGCTTTGAAAGACAACAACAACCTGCACAGCCACCGCAACGGCAGGAACAAAGGCAGCCACGCCAGTTTGAAAACCGTAGTCAGGGTGGTGGCAATACCCGTGAGCAGCGTAGCGGTAATACTAACAACCGGGGAGAACGCAGAAGCTCCAACAGGCGCGGATAAAAATATTTCTCTATGAAACAGCAAAAGACCCTTCGGGGTCTTTTTTATTATCTGTACCTAAACTTTTACGGCGCTTATTGTTTTCTTAAACGTATTATATATCCTCCGCCGGGTGCCATTTTGATAGTTAGTTTGTCTTTTGATGTCAATTTTATTGTTTCTAATAAATAGTCGGACGGATACCTGTCTGCATTAATACCATCTTTGCAGATCGTTGCCTGGTAAGCCTGATCTGTTAAAAAAGAAAGATCAACTACTAATTCTCTTGCTGTCCAGTCCGTCATAGCTCCAACGAACCAGTCACTCCCTTTCTTTCGGCCTGTAACAATGTAATCACCCACTTTACCATCTATAACTATGGTGGTGTCCCATGTAGTAGGAATACTTCCAAGTAATTCCATAAATGCAGGTTCCATTAATCCCTGTGAAGGATTGCCTGAAAATATCTGTATCGGACTTTCATATATAATGAACATGGCTGCCTGGTGACAACGTGTACCCTGTGCCATTACTTTATCACCAACAGGCCGAAATGTTTTTTGAGTAGCATTGTCTAATATACCCGGTTCATAATCCATCGGGCCTGCCGTCATACGAATAAACGGTAGCAAAACATTATGTTCAGGCGTGGGCTTATCGCTCCAGATATTGAATTCGGAACCAAGCACACCCTCCCGGGTGATTGCATTAGGATAAGTACGGTTAAAGCCGGCTGTTTTAAAAGCGCCATGGTACATGATCATGATCTTATGCCTGGCGCAGGCTTCCGCGATTTTATAATAAAAGTTCACCATCTTTTGATCATCCCTGTCCATGAAATCCGTCATAATAAAATCAACTCCCCATTTAGTGAATTGCTCCAATGCTGGCTCTAATTGTTTATCCAGTGTCATAGCCAATGTCCACATGCTTAGCTTAATATGCTTTTCTTTGGCATAAGCAGTTATTTCATCCATATTAATAGCCGGATTGATCTTAAAAAGGTCTTTGTAGTCGCTCCACCCGGCATCCATCATGATACGGTCGAAGCCGAAACGTTTGGCAAAATCAATATAGAATTTATAGGTATCGGTATTAACACCTGCTTTGAAAGGCACATTAAATAAGTTGACACCAATGATCCATTCGTCAGTTCCTTTGCCGGGTTGTATCCATGTTACATCATTTACCCTTGATGGGGAAGCAAGCCGATAAACAATATCATTTCCTGGTAGTTCTTTATCTTTTTCAGCAATAATGATTACGCGCCAGGGAAAACTTCTTTCTCCTTTTGTTCTGGCAATGTAAGCAGCTCTTTTTATTACGATGGATTGCGGGAATTCTCCTTCCGCTGTTTTTTCTTCAAGCGGGTAAGGAGCGAAATGGCCAATTAAAGAATTGCTTCCCGTGCCGGTAATGAACATCCCGGGATAATCTTCAAGATCAGATTCGGTGATCACGATCTTTGGCCCGTCAGCAGATGCAATTAAAACAGGAGAAAAGCATAGGTTTTTTTCGGTTAAGCTATCTAATGGTTTTAACTGGTAAGGCTCTTCAAAGCTGGTGTGATAGATATCTGCATTCTCCCTTTTTACTACTTCAGGAAAATAAATAGGGTGAATAGAAGGGAAATTAAATTCTGCTATTTCATTTTGAACAGTGATAGAATCTTTTATATGTGAAAGAAAACGATAACCCACTCCGTCATTATAAACCCGGAAAACTAAAGAAAATGGTTGCTGAAAGCGTATGATGATCTCATTGTAAATATCGGGAATGTTCTTTCTTTTTTCAGGGATGGGTGAAATGATAACTGAGTTATTGTAACGGGTTGTTGTTTTTTTGAAAGATATTTTACCTGAAATGCTTACACCATTTTCTAAGATCATGTTAATGACAGAAGGAAGAAGTACCAGGTTATCTTTATAGCTGACGGAATATGAAAGTTTATCTTTTGCCTCAATGATTACTTTTATTTTTTTATCGGGGGATAGTATCTCTTTCTTATCATTACCGTAACTATACACAGAGATAGCCGCTGCAATGATAGTGTAGCAGAATCGTCTCATATAAAACTTTGAAATATGAATATAGAAAATGTCTGCCTGATACGACTATGAAATTTAAACCCCGGGACCAGGAATGAATACCCATAAAAAAATAAAAGGAGATACTCAAAGTAAAAGAAGAGAATCAATCTCTGAATTCCTGGCTGATCATCAGGCCATAAAAACCTCCGTCCTGTATGCCGATACCTACGCGGCCAAAAGCAGGGTTCATGATATTGGCCCTGTGGCCGGGCGAATTCATCAGGTTAGTGTGTGCGATTTGCAGTGTTTGCGCCAACGCCAGGTTTTCACCGGCACTTTTGAATTTTATTTTCGCTTCTTTCATTCTGTCAAAAGGATCTTTTCCATCCGGATTCACATGTGCGAAATATCCACGGACAAACATATCTTTTGAATGAGCCCTTGCTACCATCGTTTCTTCCCGATCCGCTTTTAATGGTTTCAAACCTTCTTTCGCTCTTTCATTATTTATTAACTCCAGCATTTTAGCTTCAAGGCCCGGCCGGATAGAGGGATCATCATACGTAAAATGCAATGCTACCTTTTCATGCGATTGCCGATTTACCGCCAGCCTGTTCATTGTTTGTCTTACAGCCTGGTCAAAAACAGGCGCCAGTTTCTTATTCGCCCATTCCGCCTGCATGGATAATGTAATAGCTATATGGCTGCTGCGTGTTTCCCTGGTTATGCTGTTATTTAGCGGCAATGCTAGTAACAGAGCCGCAATAACGGTAGCATATATCATACCGGTGATGAGGCCTGGTATCATACCAAACAGGTGGTTGGCGCTGCCCTGGGTGTTTTTTTCAGGTACGATGCGGAGTATCCGTTTTATGACAATCATTATAAGGACACGGGCAAAAATGATAGTGAGTATGAACGCAACAGGCAAAAGCCAGGCACCTAACGTGACAATATTGTCAATACCTTTTGCGAGGTAAGAGTAAAAAACATAACCAGCCACTATACTGCCAAGCCAGGTGAGCAGATCTAACGCGCCAATAATAAAACCTCTTTTCCATCCTGACCATACTGCCAGCAGTAAAATAAGAACAAGAAATGCATCAATCCAGTTCATATCAATGTTTTTCAGTTGTAAAACAAACTAAATGATATCCCTTTGGAGAATAAACATTCCAACAGGTGTGAATTATAAACGAAAAGCAACGAAGATTATTTGTAATGATTGGTTAAATGATTATAGTGTCCGGCTAATGTTATTGTTACATGGTTATGGTTCAGTTAACCGGAACCGGAATATATGCAGGTTATATTTCCGTTAACAATTGTTTTGCCCGATTACTATATAAGGGGATTTGCAGGTTATTGCCGGTTAATTTGAATTTTTTTTATGCTTAATTCTTAACAATAATCAATTATTTTTTTATGGATAAAACCGAATACATTGAATGTGAATGAATAATCCAAACGAAAAACATAGTTGTGATTTTTACGATATAAACAGAAGTAAAATTACCTGTTAGAGTAAAAATATTTTTCCTTTAAAAAAACTCGGTATTGCATAAAATTTTGCTATTTTACCTGTCCCAACCTATTTAAAAACTGGAGCCACTATGAGCTACGTTTCGCAATTGTTTCAGCCACGTATCAGGCAAAAGATCAGACTTAACGCCCTGATGGATTTCCTGAAACTAATACCCAGAGGCGTACTGGCCATTTTACACAAAATAAGGTGTATAGGTGTCACAGCAGAGATGAGCTCACAGGAGAAAAGTAAACTTGGCATTTTCAATCATCTTAATTTTTTTCAATTCATTACCGGGATCATAGTACCTGTTGCGGGCCTTTTCAATGCACAAAAATTTCCTGTCAGCGGATGGCTGGTAGTGTGTATGCCTGCATTGGTCAGCGTTGGTGTACTTGTATTGAATGCGTATCGCAAACATCAATTGGCTTTACTTGCTTATTTCGTTCTGTACCCGCTTTTTATTTGTGTCAGTTATATAAATGGAATCAGCCTCGGCGCTGAATTATCTTTTATCCTTTACGGGATACTTTCCGTTTTCTTTATACAGGATATCGGGTATATGATCTTCTCGATTAGTTTTTCGATGATCAGTTATTTCTTTCTTTCTGTTGTATTGAAAAAATATACCTACCAGTTGGAGGAAATTAATTTCATTGCTTATCTCATTAACCAGGGCCTGGCAATTCTATATATATTTTACGGATTGTATTTTATTAAAACCGAGAATGGGAACTACAATACCGTTCTGCAGCAAACAAATGCGGCCATACAAAAGCAATCAAACCAGTTACAACAACAGGCTACAGAGCTTGATCAGCTGAACTCTTTAAAAAATAAATTATTTTCTGTTATCTCGCATGATCTAAAGGCGCCTATGTATGCCTTGCGTAACCTGTTTGATAATATGCAAAGCCAGGATATGCCGGCGAACGAAATAAAAGAGATGATCCCGGAAATAAAAAATGACCTGAACTATACGGTGAGCCTTATGGAAAATTTATTACAATGGGCGAAAAGCCAGATGCAGGCACATACAGTAAAGGCGCATGAAATAGATGTAACCGAACTGATCGAAGATGTAAGGCATTTACTGCACCTGCAGGCTGAAGCCAAGAATATCCGGATTGAGAGCAAAGCCACCGGGCCTGTATATGCATGGGCAGATAGCGATATGATCCATCTTATTTTACGGAATCTTGTTTCTAATGCTATTAAATTTACACCACGGGGCGGGCTTATTTCTATTGGCGCCAGTGAGCTATCTGCATTTGCAGAAGTATATGTTCAGGATTCAGGTACAGGTATGACGCCACAGGAACTGAAGAAAGTGAATTCGCAGGATTTTTATACTACTAACGGGACATCGCAGGAACAGGGTACCGGCCTGGGCCTGATGTTGTGCAAGGAATTTTTAGCAAAAAATGATGGCCACCTGCGTATCGAAAGCGAAAAGGGAAGGGGGAGTACATTTTCTTTTACGCTGCCATTATCATAGACCCGTATTTATATCGGCTACTTTAAATGGCTTTACTTCTATGCTCTGCCATACATCACCTGTAATATAAGGTTCGTTTTTCATCCAGTATAAAAGAGCATCCTCTGTTTCAAATTGTACTACCATCATTGAACCTATCATTTTTCCATTGTCACCTAATATAGCACCACCGGTTATAAAACGGTTATGCTGTTTTAACTCCCTGGCCGTTTCAAAATGTAAAGACCGCGCTTTCATACGCCGCTCCAGGGCTTCTGTATCAGTTCCATCATAGGCTAAAATGAGGTATTGAAGCATAGTCTGACAGGATTGTATTAGGAAGTAAATCTAAACAAAAATCAGGCGCAGAAAGCGGAAGAATAAGTGGTTACGCAGAATTTTTACTGTTTAAGCCGCTCCCCCGGATTTTTTACTGCAAAAAATAATTCTCAAAGGATTTGTTTCTTTAAAAAAAGTTTCTATTTTGTTTTCACTAACTCATTGATGATCTTTTCCCCTTGATGCCACCTCTTGTTTTCAGAACCCAAGTCCTCTAAAAAACCACGAACCAAATTTCATGACCCACCATGTTAAAGGGAAGACTATCTTTCTTATTGTTTTTTGCCTGGCCTGCTATATGCATGGCTCAAAACAAGTCATTATCGGTTGATGATCTGCTGACCCTGTCTTCTCTTTCTCCAAAGAATTTTGATAACTATATAGAAAAAAAGGGCTTTTTCCCTGCTGGCAGGCGTTTATGCGATGCTGTCATGGCCACTACTTTTTTTGATAAGAATAACAAGAAAGAAACGGATGCAGTTTCTGTGAGCAGAAGTGTTGACGTATATAAAAAAGGCGATACCTATTGTTTTGCATTACACACTTCTTCAATGGAAGAATATGGAGAAGGAAAAAATATTTTGAAAAAAGCGGGTTTCTTTTATGATAATGCAAAAGAACTTAACCAACCGTCTTCTTTGATATTTCAAAAAGGAAGCATCACAGTAATTTCAAAACGACCTGTGCCGGGAGACAGTGTCGTCTATAGTTTTGTATTGCAAAAGAAAGAATTTCCAGACCCCGGGCACGTACAGTTTGCGGAAGACCTGCTCAAGTTTGATTCCCACGAACACCTGGCCAGTTTTTTTGGAGAGGAAAACGTAAAAAAAGATGTTTATTATTTTTCGGAAAACGAATCAACCAAATGTTCGGTATTATTTCCCAACAGCAGCCGACAGGCGGTTTTTATATGGGATGATGCAAGTAACCTTTATAAGATATCATTTGTTTTAATAAGCGGCACTATACCTACAGCAAACGCAGTGCAGTACAGGGGCAATTTCAGCCAGAATACATGGATTTCAAAAAATGGTATTTATTCAGGTATGAGAATAAAAGACCTTTTAAAACTGAATGTAAATGATTTTAAATTTTACGGTCGTGATTCCGAGTTTTCTTTCATGGTAGTACCGGAGAAAACCAAGTATGTTGATTTCACAAAGTTGGGTGTAATACTCGGCTGTTTTGAATGTAATAATTCCCTGCTGCTTGACTCAGTAAAGGTCAGTGCGGCAGATGCAGCAGATGTTAATCTTGCCTTGTATGTTTCCTGCATGATGATAAAGCCGTAAGCTGATTTTTTAATGTGGATATAAGAAGGAGTTCTTATAAAAAGAGAAGCCCCGCCAATTGCGGGGTTTCTTAATGTATGATTTTGCGCAGGTATTTCATGCCTCAGCTTCCATATAGCTTTCCACAGGCTCACATGTACATACCAGGTGCCTGTCCCCATGTGTGTTATTCACTCTTGCTACTGATGGCCAGAATTTATTCAGCGTAACATAGTATAACGGGAAGGCTGCTTGTTGCCTGGAGTAATTGTGTTTCCATTCATCAGCCGTAACGACAAACTGTGTATGCGGCGCATTCTTCAGCGGGTTATTTTTTTTATCATCCTTTCCTTCTTCTATGGCTTTTATTTCTTCACGGATACTTAGTAATGCATCACAAAAATGATCCAGTTCTGCTTTGTCTTCACTTTCTGTTGGTTCAATCATGATAGTACCGGGAACAGGAAAACTCATCGTTGGTGCATGAAACCCGTAGTCTATTAAGCGCTTGGCCACATCTTCCGCCTCTATTTCAGCGCTTTTTTTGAAAGGCCTGAGGTCAACAATAAATTCATGTGCGCACTGGCCATTATGATTGGTGTATAAAATATCAAATTTGCCTGCCAGTCTTGCCCGCATATAGTTGGCATTAAGAATAGCATACTCAGTTGAAGCCTTTACTCCTTCATTGCCCAGCATTCTTATATAACCATAAGAAATTAATAAGATAGATGCTGAACCGTAAGGAGCTGCACTGACTGCGTTGCTGGCTGGTGACCGTTGAAAGTTGACCATTGACAGATGCCCCGGTAAAAAAGCTTTTAAATGTTCTTTCACACATATAGGTCCCATGCCGGGACCGCCGCCGCCATGCGGTATAGCAAATGTTTTATGCAGATTCAAATGACATACATCAGCACCGATCAAACCGGGAGCTGTCAATCCTACCTGTGCATTCATATTAGCGCCATCCATATATACCTGCCCGCCCTGCTGGTGAATGATAGTCGTAATATCTTTTATCGTTTCTTCATATACTCCATAGGTGCTTGGATACGTGATCATGATGCCGGATAAGTTAGCGGCATATTGCGCCGCTTTTGCTTTCAGATCTTCCATATCAACATACCCGTTCTCCAATGCTTTTACTACTACCACTTTCATTCCGGCCATTACTGCCGATGCAGGATTAGTACCATGAGCGGAAATGGGGATCAGCATTACATTACGATGATGATCGCCACGGCTTTCGTGGTAGGCTTTGATAGTTAATAAACCTGCATACTCACCCTGCGCGCCGCTGTTGGGTTGTAAGCTACAGGCGTCAAAAGCTGTTATCTCACAGAGGTATTTACTTAATTCATCAATGATGTATTTGTATCCTTCCGTTTGATCATTTGGGGCAAAAGGGTGGATACTGCTCCAGTGCGGCCAGCTCAAGGGCATCATTTCAGAAGCGGCATTCAGTTTCATCGTGCAACTGCCGAGAGAGATCATCGAGGTATTTAGCGAAAGGTCTTTATTTTCCAGCGATTTGATATAACGCATCATCTGGCTTTCGCTGTGATGCGTATTGAAGACCGGATGCGTTAGGAAACCTGAAGTCCTGTTTAATGAAGACGGGATATGATAAAGATCCGAATCCTGGTTAATATCAAAGGCAACCGGCTCTTCATCATCTTCAAAGCAATTAATCAGGTCGTAGAGATCATCAATACCTGTTGTTTCATCCAATGAAACAGCGATATGCTTTTCATCTATATAGCGAAGGTTAATAAACTGGCGTTCGGCTTTTTCTTTTATCGCTTTGATACTGTCCACTTTTACAGTGATCGTATCGAAGAAGTTTCCTGATAGTAATTCAAACCCCCTTGTTTCGATTGCTTCAGCAACAGTTTGTGCAAGTAATGCGGTCCTTTTAGCTATTGTTTTTAATCCTTTCGCTCCATGATATACTGCATACATAGCGGCCATATTCGCCAGCAATGCCTGTGCTGTACAAATATTAGAAGTGGCTTTTTCTCTTTTGATATGCTGTTCCCTTGTTTGCAATGCCATTCTTAATGCGCGGTTATTCTGCGCATCAATGCTTACGCCGATGATACGGCCGGGTATATTGCGTTTGAAATCATCTTTTGCGGAAAAGAATGCGGCATGTGGTCCGCCGTATCCAAGGGGCACCCCGAATCTTTGTGCTGAACCGACAGCCACATCAGCACCCAGCTCACCGGGAGGAGTTAATAATGTCAATGCCAGCAAATCAGTGGCCATTGCAATATAGCCCCCTGCACCATGAACTTTTTTAATGAAATCACGGTAATCTTCTATTGAACCTTTATCATTGGGATATTGAACGATAGCTCCGAAATAAGTAGTATCAACCGAAGCAGTAGTATAATTGCCATAGACTAGTTCAATGCCCACCGGCGTAGCTCTTGTTGCCAATACATCTTTTGTTTGGGGAAAGATATTATTGTCAACAAAAAATTTAGGACGCTCAATATGATCCTGCTTGTTCAGCGAATTAAAGAACATGGTCATTGCTTCCGCGGCGGCGGTTGCTTCATCCAATAAAGATGCATTGGCAAGTGGTAATGCCGTCAGGTCACTAACCATGGTTTGAAAGTTCAGCAGGCTTTCTAATCGCCCCTGTGAAATTTCCGCCTGGTAAGGTGTGTATTGGGTGTACCATCCCGGGTTTTCAAAAACATTTCTCAATATCACGGACGGAACGATAGTATCATAATATCCCTGCCCTATATAATTTTTAAAAACCTTATTTTTCAAAGAAATTTCTTTGATATGTTCCAGGTATTCATGTTCGCTCATCGCTGCCGGGGTATTCAGCGGATGATTCATGCGGATATTTGGCGGCACGGTTTTATCAACCAGGTCAGATAAACTGTTTTCACCAATTGTTTTCAGCATTTGTCTTGTGTCACGTTCACCTGGGCCGATATGGCGGGGTACAAATTCATTGGACTGTTGTTCGAAAAGATTCATGTGAATATCCTTGTTTTAATGATTCGTAAGGTGGGGCAAAGTTAAGCGCTGAACACCAGAAAAAAAGTTGATAATAAACCTTGGTTAACAAGCTGTTAGTGAGTCTTATTTTCACTTTCGGCTTTACGGAGCTGATCGCTGGTTTGACGGCTTCCATCATGGCTCCAGCCGGGAGGGCCAAAAAGATAGTTCCACCTGTCTTTGAAGGTCAGCCCGCGTTTCTTCAGATCATTACGTATGCTTTGCCATTCATGAAAAACAATAGTAACGGGTGTTTCTTTTTCAATCGGTTTGGTCAGCCCGTATTTGATGGGCTGATATGCAGCGGGAGGTAGCTCCGGCTGAAAAGTACCGAATAATTTATCCCAGATAATAAGCAGCATACCCAGGTTTTTGTCTAAGTATTTTGGGTTGGAACCATGATGTACCCGGTGATGGGAAGGGGTTACGAGTATATATTCCAGCCATCCCAGTTTATTGATTCTTTCCGTATGCACCAAAATGCCCCAGGTTTGTGTAACCGAATAGATAAAGGCGATATCTATGGGCTGAAAACCGCAAAGAGCAAGGGGAATAAAATAGACGAAACGATAAAGCGGCTCCATGACTGATGAGCGAAACCCGACCGTGAAATTAAATTTTGGAGAAGAATGATGTGTAACATGGGTTGCCCAGAAAAGGCGGACATGGTGATCTACCCGGTGCAGCCAGTAGTACATGAAATCCTCGAAGACCAGGAGTGCTGTCCAATATATCCATGGGTTCTCAATAATTCCGGTAATACGATGATTATAAAAAAAAGTAAGGATAATGCCGACATACACTGCACGGAATGCAAGATCAAGACCTCCATTCAGCAGCATGAGGTAAATATTCTGAAAAGTATCTTTCCGGGAATAACTTTCCCTTGAACGCATATTGCTCAGCAGTATTTCGACCCCGATAATAATAATATAGAGCGGGGTGGATAGAAAAACGAGTAACTGGTCCCTGGGAGATAGCATACAGCGGGCAAAATACATGATTGCTGCCAAATCATCGCTAATTTGCAATAGTTATGGCGAAAGATATTTTAATAAACTGGCAGAAAAAAAGTGGTGAGCGGCAAAAGATATACAAACAATACCTGCACCGTGCCGACAAGAACACGGTATTGAAACAGCTGCCTGTTTTGCATGAAGAGGCTTTTTCAAAAGTGGATTGCCTGCAATGCGCCAATTGCTGTAAAAATTATTCCCCAAGATTTAAAACACCGGATATCAAACGCATCAGCAAGTATTTGAAAATGCGGGAGAGTGATTTTATTGAAGCCTACCTGAAAGTGGATGATGAAGGCGACTATGTGGCGAAATCGTTACCCTGTCCTTTTCTTGGCGTTGATAATTATTGCAGCATCTATGACCAGCGGCCTTCCGATTGCCAACGCTTTCCTTATACGGATGAAGATATAATTATAAAAAGGCAGTCGCTGACATTAAAGAACAGCACATTTTGCCCTATTACTTATTATGTGGTGGAGAAATTGATAGAGGCGGAGAAAGGGAAATGATTTTTTAACCCGGCCATCATACGACGAGTCATTTTTTGACGGTTACAGTTTACTTTTTTTGAAAATGGCAGCGCCGGGAAGCAAATGAGGTAAGAAAATTGTGCGACAAAAATGTTTTTTTTCAACCAAAATGTCATATTTTTGGGGAAATAAGGATTTATGGCAAAGCAGATCAATAAGCCCAAAAAATACTTTATTGATGAAGATGATACTTCTTCTATGGTGCAGGAAGCTGCGGTGCATTATGAAAGTATGCGTGTTATATTAGGCGGAAATAAATCCGTCTTAAAGCCCATTTCCGGAGATGCCGACCTCGTGGATCTTTCCCGAAAGGGTGTTCGTAAATCTTCTTTAACGTCTCTTAGCAGTTACTTAGGTATTACCATGGATGCATTGAGTGGTATCCTCCATTCTTCTCATCGTAATATCCAGCGCAAAGATGACAATGAATTACTGGATGTCTATAAAAGCGAGCAGGCAATAGAAATAGCCCAGGTAATCAGCAAATGTCTTGATATTTTCGGTACTAAAGAGAGTATGCAGCAATGGCTTTCTTCACCTGTTATTGCATTAGGCGGTAAAAGGCCTATTGACCTGCTAGATACTTCTTTTGGAATACGAATGATCTTTACTGTACTTCACCGCTTAGAACACGGTGTATATTCATAATCTTCCTGCATGTACTTATACAGGGTAGTTCGTAATAAATATCTGTACGACCTGAGCGGGGCCGGTTCAAAATTATTTGGCGGCAGGTGGAATAGCCCGGGTATTCCTACACTATACACATCGGCATCAAAATCTTTGGCCGTCCTGGAAAGCCTGACCAATACACCACCGGCTATTCTGCAAAATGATTTTTCCATTTTAATACTGGAAATAGCGGGGAAGATTTTGACAGATGAATTTCATGAGAAGGACTTGCCTAAAAACTGGAAGACTTACCCGGCTCCCGTCAATCTTGCCAAACTCGGTGATAAATGGCTATTGGCGCGGAAAAAATTGTTGCTCAAAGTTCCCTCTGTAATCATTCCTTCTGAGTTCAACTTTATTATCAACCCCCTTCATGAGGATATCAGGAAAGTAAAAATAACTGCTACTGAAAAATTGGAATTGGATGGAAGAGTGGCGGGTAATATAAAATGAATTATTCGTACAGTTGACAGGAAGATATTTTGGTAAGCTCAGTACTCCAACAGGGATGCAAAATTTTCTGGATTAGCTTGCATTAGCCGGCAATGCTATAAGCGGTTTTATTTTTTGACCGCAATTATTATTCCTGTCGCCCAAACCAGCCTGGTTAATAGCAAATCCGCTCTTGTTTCTAAATAGCTGATTAATTTATTTACTTTTTCCTGGTGCCCATCCGGCCAGTTAGCCTGGGGTAGCATATCGTCAATTATATAAAGTCCGCCTTTGTTTAACATGGATAGCACTTCGTTTAAAAGAAGGTACTTTCCATGCCAGGTGTCAGCAAAAATATAATCAAATTTTTGGTGCTTATTGTCTTCCACCCATTTGCCGCCATCTGTATAAATTAAATCCAGGCGATTATCATTCCCTAAAAACCTTTTAGCAATTTCTAAAAAAGCAGGTTCATTGTCAATTGAAATTAATGAGGAATCAGCATCCATTCCATCAAGTATCCACGATGCAGATAGTCCAGTTCCTGTTCCCAGTTCGAGGAATTTACCTGATGGTTTTGAGGCTGCTAGCGTCCGTAATAAAGAACATGTCAGTATATCAGATGCCATTGTAAACCCGCTTATCCTGGTTGCTTCATCAATGTCACTATACGACTTCGGGAATTGGTGATTAATTACTTCTGTCATGGATAGTGATTTATAGTTCTGTTGGCTATTCAGAATTCAGGAAATTTTCTTTTGATTTCGATATGGCTGTTATTACCGTAAGCGAAACAAACAACTGGCAGGATTTTTCCGTTAACGCCAGATTTAATTGTGTAATCAGGTTTTCTCATTTATTATATTAGCCAGGCAATTTTCAATCTTAAATAAGTTATTTGCAACAGTAATCTTTGACGAGGTTATAGTATTAGAATTTATAGCCAACTCTTAAACATATCCAATACCTGGTATAAATTTCTTGATAACCACTTGATTTTATTCCGGCATTCAGCAGATATATTATTTCATTTTTCCCCATTTTTATTATTGCTGCCAGATGTTACAATCAGACCGTAGATAATTAAAGCAACAATAATAAGGACGATTACTTTCATAAAACTATTTTGCCGTCAATTCCTCATACGCCGCCTGCAACGGTCTTTGTATTCCATCACCTTTCCACTCATCAGCACCCGGGATAGCAGTGGCTTTTAGTATCTCCTCTTTTGTTTTACCTGCTTTTATTTCTCCTTCTGTAAATTTCAATACGCTTCCAAGATAGTCGCTGAATTTTTTCAGGTCATCTGTTTTGCCGGTTATTTCATAGCCTGTTGCAGAATGACCGAATATATAAATAGTATCCTTATCAAATGTATTGAGTCCTTTTTCTAATACTTCCATCCAGCTTTTTATATTGGCACCTGCGCCACGGTCCACATAAGGATGGCGCCGGTTGAAGACAAGATCGCCGCAATGAACAATATTCGCATGTTCAAAATGCACAAAGCTGTCGCCATTGGTATGGCCGGCGCCATAATAGTACACGCAGACTTTTTCTTTACCAACCTTTTCGCACCGTGTATCGGTATAAGTTTGATCGGGATATAATTGTTTGTCTTCATTCTTTTGCGCTTTGGCGGAAGCCTCCTGGTTCTTTTTAGAATTTTCATGCGCCAGTACATGTTCTGCTATTCCTTTAAACGAAATATTACCGCCTGAATGATCGCCGTGATGATGAGTATTAATCAGAAGTTTAAAAGGTTTTTCACTTTTCTTTTTCAGTTCATCAATCAGGTGTTTTGATTGTTCGGGAAACTGGGAGTCCACAACTACGATACCTTTTTTAGAAAGAAGGAATGCAATAGTACCACCACGTTCGGTAAAGATACCCACATCATCGCGCAACATGGTGATCTTCCAGGGATCGTCAAAGAAAGCGGTTAATAGTTTTTGTTGTGCTAATGTCAGTGCACCGAAAGCCAATGAGGAGTTTTGGATAAATGAACGGCGAAGCATAAAGGGAAGTTTAAAATATTTAATAGTTTATATGAAGCTGATTCTTCGAAAAGCCCGGGACAGTAATACACCCCGGATAAAAAAAGCAACTTACTGATAAAGAACTTTTCAAATAAGTACGGGCTTATCAGTCTAAATTCTCCGCCCCGGCGGAGACAGGGGCTTTAATATTCGAATTTACGTAGTGTCGGAGCTTTCCACCAGGTAATTATTACTACGAGCAATGTCATACAACCCCCGAATACAACAGAAGGGGTTACTCCCATCAATCGTGCAGCTAACCCGCTTTCAAACTGACCGAGTTCATTGCTGGAGTTGATGAACATAGAACCAACACTGCTTACCCTGCCCCGCATGTGATCAGGGGTTTTTAATTGCATGATGGTTCCTCTTACTACTACGCTCAGGCCGTCGAGCATGCCTGCGGTGAGTAATGCCACAAAAGAAAGGAAGAACCATTTGGAAAGCGCGAACAAAATAATACACATACCAAAGCCAGCTACGGCCAGGAATAATTTTTTGCCCTGCGCTTTTTTCATCGGGCGGAGTGTCAATAAGATAACACTAAAGATAGCGCCGATGTCAATAGCTGCATTGAGCCAGCCGAAGCCTAATGGTCCGACCTTTAGAATATCTTTTGCGTAAACGGGAACCATTGCAACGGCCCCGCCAAATAAAACGGCGAACATATCTAATGTGAATGTGCCGAGGATCTCTTTGGTCTTAAATACAAAGCGCAATCCTTCTTTCACGCTTTCCCATGTTTTCTTTTCACTTATCTGGGGTGTGGGTGGTTTTGGTTTTAGTTGCGTAAGTACAAAAAAGGCGGCAACGAGTAATGAAGAAATAATAATTAACGTGCCGGTGATCCCCAGCTTCCATATTAAAAAACCCGCCATAGCGTGGCCTGATACAGATGCGGAGAGCCAACTGCCCTGGTTCCAGGTAGTGGCGTTCTGCAAATACTGGCGGGGGACTACCATAGCAAGCATGGAAGAAAAAGTGGGACCGGTAAATGCACGGATGATACCGGTGCCAAAAATGACGATATAAATTCCAATAGCAATGGTTTGATTAGTGAAATGGCTGCTGGTGAAACCGGTAGAAAAAAGCAATAACAATAAAGCAGCGAAGATGTAAAAGGAAACCCCTTTCAGCATCACCTTTCTTCTATCGCTTATGTCTATCACATGCCCCGCGTATAAAGCAAAAGAAAAAGCTGGAACAAACTCCGATAGGCCTACCAGGCCAATAGCGAAAGGATCACTGGTCAATTCATACACCCACCAGCCAACGAGTGTACTCATCATACGAAGGGCAATGATGAAAGTAAATCTACCGATCATCAGGTTTTTAAATTCGGGTATGCGTACCGCCGCGAATGGATCATTGGTGATTTGTGTGACAGGAGAGTTGTCGGCCATAGTTAGGATGCAAAGGTAGGGGTAAGTTGATTAGCTGAAAGGTTGATATGTTGACAAGCCTGATCCTTTCATTATTACTTACTAGCCTGTTAACTGGTCAACCAGCTAAGGCAGTGTAAGGTAATGTTGTCCGTCTTCATAGTCTTTATCTAATGCCCCGAATACTGCTTTCAGGTGTTTTTCATTTCCCAGGAAATCTGCATTGCTCGCATCAATAAATAAAGTTTTGATATTATGCTGTTTTATGTAATGGGTATAAGTTTCCTGAATCCTGAATAAATAGTCGTCCGGTATCTTTTGTTCATAGGAGCGGTTGCGGTTTTTTATATTGGCCTGGAGTTTACTTACCGGTGCATGCAGGTAGATCAGCAGGTCAGGTTGCACCAGTTGCTGGTTAATGATCTCGAAGAGCCGCTGGTATAAACGGAATTCATCTTCAGGTAAAGTAACTTTTGCAAACAATAAACATTTTGTAAAAAGATAATCCGATATGGTCAGGTGCTGGAACATATCTTTTTGCTGCAGGAATTCTTTTTGTTGTTTGAACCGCTCGGCCATAAAGAACAGCTCCAGGGGAAAAGCATAGTTCGCCGGGTTTTCATAAAACTTAGGAAGAAAGGGATTATCAGCGAATTCTTCCAGTATGAGCCGGGCATTGTAATGCTTGGACAGCATGTGGGCCAGTGTTGTTTTGCCGGCGCCGATATTTCCCTCTATGGTGATGAAGTTGTAGTTCATTTATGGTGAATAGTGAATAGTCAATGGTGAATGGCCAGGCGATCATTAGAGGTTGCAAAATAAATGAAATGGCCCTGGAGAAATGAAGAAAAAGGAATATTGTGGAAAAAATCAGTGAAATCTTTTATTAATCCATTCAATCAGCTATCCTTTTCACTTCCAGCTTATCTGCGCAATCTTCCAGCAATTCAGCAACAGTTTTTAAAAAAACCGGGTGAACCGCGGTTGGAATGATCTCCGCTAATGGTACCAATACAAAACGACGATTCTGCATTTCAGGATGGGGTATTTCCAGGAAAGTTGTTTTATGGATCTCGTTATTAAAAAAAATGATGTCTATATCAATCATCCGTTCCCCATATTTCTCTTCCCGTACCCTGCCCATCTTTTTTTCCACTTTCAGTATATGACGGATGAGTTGCTTTGCATTCAAAACGGTTTCAATTTCCAATGCCTGGTTAAGAAAGGCGGGTTGATTGGTTTTGCCCCAGGCCGCTGTCTCGTAGAGGGATGAACTTTTGGTTACCTTCCCGCATTCAATATGGAGCAGTTCACGGGCCGTTGCCAGCGATTGTTTTCTTTCCCCCAAATTGCCACCTGTTAGTAAATAAGCTTTGTTCATGATGATTTGTTCACAAGTTTACAGGTTAACCGGGTTACAAGTTAGAGGAGAGACTTTGTTACTGTAAGGGCTGTCTGCTTATTAACTTGCTAACTTTTAAGCTGTCGGGCCAAATATCTTTATTTTTGAGTTTAAACAACAAATTGATTTATGCGGAGTTTTTTTAAAATATTCTTTGCTTCATTGCTGGCACTCATAATATTTACGCTGTTAGTGTTTTTCTTCCTGGTTGCGATAGTTGGCGGTCTAACTTCGAAAGAAGCGCCAAAAGTGGGAGAAAGATCAGTACTGGTGCTGGACCTGGGTCAGCACTATGCGGAACAGGTAAAAGAGAATCCATTAGGAATCTTTAGCGACGAACAAACCGATGTGCCGGGTTTATATGATGTGATCCGCCTGTTGCAAAAAGCCAAAGCGGATAGAAATATTTCAGGTATTTACATTGTGGCGAATACTAATCCCAATGGGTTTGCTGCCAGTGACGAAATACGAAATGCTTTACTTGATTTTAAAAAAAGCGGTAAGTTCGTTTTGGCACATGGCGATATGATTACTCAAAAGGCATACGGCATAGCCAATGCAGCCGATAAGGTTTATGTAAGCCCGCAGGGGTATCTTGAGTGGTTTGGCTACAGTGTTGATTACGCCTTTCTGAAAGGCGCACTGGAAAAACTGGAAATAGAACCCCAGATATTTTATGCCGGTAAATTCAAAAGCGCTACCGAGCCTTTTCGCACAGATAAGATGACGCCGGAAAATCAACTGCAAACTTCTGTATGGCTGAATGATCTCTACAGCGATCTGCTGATGACAACTGCTGAGGCCCGGAAAATGGATACAGGAACGTTGCGCCTGCTGGCCAATGAGGGCGTCATTAAAAATGCAAAGAATGCTTTTGATCATAAACTGGTGGACGGGTTAAAATATGATGATGAAATAAAAGACGAGATCAAAAGCAAATTGAAAATTGATAAATATGAAAAAATAAATTTCGTCACCATCAATACTTATTTCGCTGCATCTACCCTGGAAAAGTTAACGGGTGAAAAAATTGCTCTTATTTATGCGGAAGGTGATATCATTGATGGCAAAAGTGGGCAGGGAAGCATCGGCAGCGAAACATACCGCAACCTTATCCGCAAAGCAAGATTGGACAGATCGGTAAAAGCAATTGTACTGCGGGTTAATTCAGGCGGCGGTAGTTCTATGGCGAGTGAAAATATCTGGAGGGAGCTTGAACTGGCCAAAAAAGAAAAACCTGTAGTAGTAAGCTTTGGAGATGTAGCAGCTTCCGGTGGTTATTATATCGCCTGCGCCGCTGACAGTATTTTCGCATTGCCCACTACTATCACAGGTTCTATCGGGGTGTTTGGTATCATTCCCAACATGCAGGCATTTTTTAAAAATAAACTTGGTGTCACATTTGACGGTGTAAAGACGGGTCCTTATGCTGATGCCATGGCTACTACCCGGCCAATGAATGAGAACGAAAGAAAGATGATACAGGCGGAGATCGAAATGATTTACACGCAGTTTAAACAAAGAGTAGCGGACGGAAGAAAGATAGATACGGCATACGTGGACAGCATTGCGCAGGGGCGTGTATGGACAGGGACAAGGGCGAAAGGAATTGGATTGATTGACCGCTTTGGTGGCATAGATGAAGCGGTAAAATGTGCAGCACGTATGGCAAAGCTTACCAACTACAGGGTAAATGAATACCCGAAGCCGCAAAATATCTTTGACCAGGTATTAGGCAGAAAAGATCCGGCGATCTACACCAATAAAATAAAAGAAGAAATGGGAGCAGAGAATTACAGACTATATCTCGAATTGAAAAGAGTAAAAGAAATGACGAATTCTGTGCAGGCAAGATTGCCGTTCCAGTTTTTTATACATTAAGGATCGGAGGCCGGCAATCAGCGTTCAGAAAGAGAAATGCCTATTAAGAGACATGATTTCCAGTTATAGGAAAATTTCTTTCATATTTTCCGGCTTCGTACTTCCGGCTTCTTTTAAATACATTTGCTCACCAACTTCTTTACATGCCACAATCATACAGTCAGTCAAGGGCCCTGTGGGCGATCACGAGAGCGAGTTTCAAAGCTATATTCAACCAGCCCACTGCGATAGTATTCAGTTTGTTGTTCCCTATTATTTTTATTATGATTTTCGGGGCTTTCGGTAGTGGTGGTGGTGTTAGTTATAAAATAGCATTAGAGCCTGGTTGTGATACGGCCAATGTATTCTATAGTGCATTAAAAAATAACCCGCAGATCCGTATTATCAAATACCCTGATACTGCAGTTATGAACAAAGAACTGGGAAAAGGAAGACTTACCGCCGTTATCAATATTTCACAAACAAAAGATTCATTACAAAAACCGCATTTTACTGTCAATTCAAGGTCCACCTCAGCCAGCAGTAATACGTTTGGCGCATTCAGGCAGATGCTGGAATACATGAAACTGAAATTCGAAGTGGGTATGGCGGCTAATAAAACTGAATACGTGAAGATCGAAGAACCTGTTATCTCTAATGTAAAGCAATACCGCCAGATAGATTTTATTTTACCCGGTCAACTGGGCTTTTCTATTTTATTCTCCACGTTGTTTGGGATTGCCTTTACTTTTTTCAATTTGCGTGAGCAACTGGTCTTAAAAAGATTTTACGCATCGCCGGTAAAACGTATCCATATATTACTGGGTATTGGTATGAGCCGTTTGTTCTTCCAGTTGATAAACGTGGTAGTATTGATCCTGTTTGGCCATTTCTTCCTGGATTTTACGTTACAGAACGGGGCATTGACTTTTATCCAGATGATATTGATGTCTGTCGTCATGCTTTTTCTGCTGATGGGTGTAGGACTTATCTTCAGCAGTATTGTGAAGAGTGATGCCTCCATACCACTATGGATTAACTTATTTGGTTTTCCGCAAATGCTTTTGTCCGGTACATTCTTTTCTATAGGAGTATTTCCCAAATGGCTACAGGAAATTTGTAATGTTTTACCATTGACCCAATTCAATAATGCCATCCGGAAAATTTCATTTGAAGGATTAAACATATTCGATTGCGGCAAAGAGCTCGGTATACTGGCAATATGGATGGTTATTATTTATGCGATATTAGCCAGGGTTATTAAATGGGAGTGAGGAAGTAGGATACACGAAGTCAGAAGTATGAAGTCAGAAGTCCGGGGTATTAAAGAAATCTATAGTTGATTTTAGCATCTTTTATCAAGTATCCGGCATTTACCCTACAATTGACACCCAGGCTAAGCAAAAGACAGTATCCAGTATCTTCGCTTCATGCGTCTTATCAGGTTTGGCCTCATCAGTTTTATATTCCTGTTCCTGCTGATCACAGGTATTTCTCTTTTTATTCCTTCACATGTCATCATGTCAAAAGCCATTAATATCAAATCTGGCAAAGATTCCGTCATGGCGCAGATAAGTAATGCAGCTAACTGGAAGAATTGGCAACCGGGTATGGATACGTCTAAACTGCTGTACATAGCCGGTGAAGTAAAAGGAGTAATACTGGATGATAAAGATCCGCAACACCCGGTTTGTATTAAGATTGATAAAATAGAACCGGACCAGGTGACGGCGCAATTCATCACGAAGAAGATGAAGCCTGTGGTCATTGGCTGGAAAGCGATCAGCTATCCTAATAATGATTCCGTAACGGTGCAATGGTATATGGACTTTCATCTTCGCTGGTATCCCTGGGAAAAATTCGGGAGTTTAGTATTAGAAAAATCACATGGGGCGAGAATGGAACAGGGGCTGACCAATCTAAAAAAGCTGCTTCAATCTTCCAGGTAATTCTCTTCATTTAAAGGCATACTTAGCATTGCTCAATACAAGTCAGTTTCTTTTTATGAGAGTTACTCCTGCGTTTTTGTGCGGCATTTATTATGTATAATAGCTTTTATTTGCTGGTTTAAGCAAGATTTTACGGGAATTTTATCCAAATCATGCACGAATAATTTAATTTGGTGCCGGGTTCTGGTACATAAAATAATATCTGTAATTAAAACTAAACACTGCTTATTATGAGAAATCAACTAAAGCCAAGGCTATGGGGATGGAAATATGCATCCCTTGCCTTAGCGCTGCAATTAACCGCTGTGCTTGCATTGGCGCAGGTTCAGATCAGCGGAAAAATCACAGGGCCGGATGGAACAGGCATCCCTTCCATTTCAGTACAGGTTCGGACAACAACTATCGGCGCTGTAAGCGATGCCAATGGTGCTTATACCATCAGCGCCGTTCTTAAACCAGGTAATTACATACTTGAATTTTCGGGGGTTGGGTTTAAAAGTAAAGAGCAAAGTATTCAGATTGGCAGCTCTGTTACTTACACCTCCGACATACAGTTGGATGTAGATGCTTTGAAGCTGGACGAAGTAGTACTTATCGGTTCTTCGCTGACCCAATCAAGAAAGCAATTAGGAAATACTGTTAATTCAGTCAGCTCTAAACAACTTGCTAATACGGGCTCAGGCAATCTAACAGCATCATTACAAGGGAAGGTCCCGGGTGCTCAGATCACACAAACTTCAGGCGATCCATCGGGTGGTATTTCAATTCGTATGAGAGGTACCAGCACAATAAAAGGTTCTTCCGAACCATTATATGTTATTGATGGTGTAATAGTAAGTAATGCTACTACGAATGTTACCAATCTTAACGTAGCTGCAGGTGCAAGCGCTGAATTGGGAACAAACCGGATGGCCGATATAAATCCCAATGACATTGAGAAGATTGATATCATCCCGGGCGCATCAGCGTCGGCAATTTATGGTTCGAGGGCCAGTAATGGTGTTGTATTAATTACAACCAAAAAAGGAAAGACCGGACAATTGAAAATAGATTTTGGCACCAGCCTGATATCAAATTCGCTTCGGAAAAAGGTCTATATAAGTACTTACGGAAAGCAATTTGGCTATGCTGCGCTCCGTTTGGGAAATATCAGTGACGCAAAGCCACCAGCCTATACAGGCGCTTTTACTAATTATACCAGGTCCGATGGTCAGATAAGAGTATTCGCAACTGATCTTGTAGATGTTCCCCGTTATGATTACCAGGACGATATTTTTCAAACCGGGTTAGGCACAGACAACTATATCTCATTGAGTGGCGGTACTGAAAAAACTAAGTATTATTTTTCAGGAGGCTATTATAAAAACGAAGGCATCATTAAGAATACCGATTTCAGAAGGTATAATTTCAAAACAAGGATCGAGCAAACCATTAATAAGTATTTGACAGTTATCGGTGGCGTTGCCTATTCAAACAGTTTTTCCAATGAAAAACCAAATGGCAATGTTTTCTGGAGCCCGATTAACTCAGTAAATATCACCAACAACCTGTATGATATAAAAGTCAGAGACGCTGCGGGAAATCTCCAGGGTGTGGAACCTACCCGGGTTAACCCCCTAAGCGTAATTGAAGACATGTCTTTGACACAGCAGGTAAACAGGACGATCAGCGACATACAGGTAAAAATAAAACCTGTCGCAGGATTGAGCATTGATTACATTCTCGGAATTGACAATTTTAGCCAGGAAGGTGTGAACTTGATTGAAAGGTATCCTTATATCTCGGCGCAGGAAGGACTTGGTTATGCGGCAAGTGCGCTCGTGAATTCATTCATTACAAATAATGATGTAAATATTTCTTACCAGACAAAATTCAAATCATTTTCTTCGCTGACTACGGTAGGTTTTAATCACCAGTATCAAAAGATCACCGGGCTATTTAATGAAGGAAGAGATTTATTGCCTGGTATTACCACTATCAACGGAGCTGCGGTAAAATTAGATCCTAGGTATAGTTCTGATGAGCGGCAGATTTTTGGCGGATTCGTGCAACAAACTTTTGGGTATAAGAATATATTTTTCCTGACTGCGGCAGGCCGTATTGATGGTAGCACTTCATTTCCAAAAGACACAAGGACCTATTTTTATCCAAAAGTAAGCGCATCATGGAATATCAGTGATATGGGTTTTTGGAAAGACATGACCAGCTCTTGGTTTAATTCTGCCCGTGTAAGAGGTTCATGGGGGCTTGCCGGCAACCTGAGTGGTATTGGTTCTTATGACCGGTTTTCCACTTACTTGTCCAGCACTATTAACGGAGTGGCTGCTTATAATATCAATACAGCCCTTGGTAATGAATTTGTTGAACCCGAAAGAGCAAGCGAGTTTGAGTTTGGAACCGATCTTTCTTTTTTGAATAATAAATTAGGAATTGTATTCACCGTTTATAATAAGAAAATTGTTGATAATTCATTGTTGGTGGAAAGAGTATTGGCTCCCTCAACCGGTGGAAGTACAAGGACTGAAAATGTGGGAAATCTTACCAACAAGGGCTGGGAATTGGGACTTACGGGAACTCCCGTTTCAGGTAAAAATTTTACATGGAGTATTTCCGGTGCTGTAAATCATAATAAGAATTTAGTGACCGCTTCAAGCCAGGTATCACCTATCGCATTGGCAAATGCTGCCGGTTCAACTTCGGTTATTTTAGCGGGACAGCCTGTAGGTGTTTTCTTTGGCAATTATTTTGAAAGAGATGTATCGGGAAACCTGGCACTTGATGCAGCAGGCAGACCTATAGCAGCCGTCAATAACCCTACCGCAAAAGTTTTATTAAGAAAAGTATTGGGAGACCCTAATCCAGATTGGGTACTTAGCCTTAATAATAGTTTTCAGTATAATAAGCTAAGCTTTAGTTTCCTCCTGGATGGAGCATTAGGCCAGGAAGTATTTAATGCAGACAGAAGGACAAGACAGGGAGTGGGAATAGGTGATTATTCTGAAAAAGAAATAAAAGGAGAATTGCCAAGAGGATACATTTTTGCTGTTTATAATACAGAAGAATGGAGAGTGGAAAGCGGCTCTTATATTAAATTAAGAGAGGTGGCTTTGTCATACGAACTCCCGTCATTTGCCAAATTCATCAAGTCTTCCTCGCTTTCACTCGTTGGCAGAAATTTAATAAGCTGGGATGACTATGACGGTTACGATCCTGAAACAAATGCGGGAGGTAATAGTGCCGTGTTAAGAGGAATTGATTTCGGAAACGTACCGATTCCAAGAACTATACAGTTATCATTCAAGGCGAGTTTTTAATCTTTAAATTTTACAACATGAAAATGCAACATATTAAAAAAATGATTTTACTGGTGGGAATAGGGAGCAGTGTTCTTGTTACCTCATGCAATAAAGAATACGTTAATCCAAGTACGGCGCCTGTACCCATTGTGATCACTAACGTGGACGCATTAATGACTGTTTGCGCAGGATTGCAGAGAAGATTTACTATCGGCAGACAAAGTCCGTTATATACTGCCACGATCGGCGCTACTTATAGTGTATATGGATTATATACTCTGAACATTGGTAATACAGCAGAAAAAGAAATGGAAACCGGAAAGGGAGCCGTAACACAGGCCAATGCTATCGTAACACAGTTATGGGCACAATGCTTATTGACCAAGACAGAAGCA
>JAATGJ010000018.1 GCA_015654695.1 Chitinophagales bacterium
CCTTCGGTAACAAAGTAACCTCCTACTACAGCTAAGAGTACAAATAAAATGGTGGAAACACTACGGAGAGTTCTGTCTTCTATCTTATCCCGGAAGCGAAAAAATATCCAGACCAGGAAAACTACTGAAAGGGCGATAAGGATATAAGGCTTGGTATTAAGCAAAAGAAAACCCGTTATATACATAATGATAAGCGAAACAGGGATTTTTCGTTTTTTTATAAAGACCGAATAGGTAGCATATATAAAATACCCCATGGCCCCTACACATATCGGATCCTTTAACAGGGATACACCCCAGAATAACAGGGAAGGCAGAAACAAAGTGGCCAGGGCCAGCTTCCTGTGCAGATGCGGATACATTTCATTAAACATCTTCAAAATATGCCAGGAACCAAGGAAAGAAAAATAACTGATGCAAAAAGATATGCAGATGAAACTCCTGTCAAACAGTAAAGACAAGGGAAGGCCGAACCGGGAAACGGTATAGTTTCTCACTTCCAGCATGTAGTAATGGGTGATACCGATGGCATCGTAGCGGAAATAATTATATATATTATCTGAGGCGTCAAGTTTCAATTTTAAATAAATATCATTGAGGTTGGTTACATCATCTGATACAGCCCTGTGCAAATCCAGCACACCCTGGTAATAGTTATGACTGTCGCCAAATCCATAATAATAGCCGATGACTACAGTATATAAAATAGCGGAAACAAACCGGATAGTAAGTGCAGGCAAAATATATTTCTGCAACGGGGAGCCTTTATATTTTTTATACATCATGAATGCAAAAAAATACAGCACAAAAAGACAGATAGGCGCCAGGTAAATGTCTTTATCCCTGAAAAGATAATAGCTTATATCCTCTTCATTCATAATTAATACTTCTTTTCTTCCAATGGCACAGGTTGACCGGCATAAATGGCTTTATATACTTCTTCAGTTTCGTCTGTCATCCTTTTTAATGTAAAATAAGATTGTAACTGTTGCCAGCCATTTTCCCCGTACTGCATGGCAAGGTCATTGTTTTTTAGCAGATAAATGATTTTTTCAGCCAGGTCAGCGGGATCCATCGCTTTGGCCAGCAAACCATTTTGTTTATCACTGATCACTTCATTCATAGCCGGCGCATCAAAAGCAACGATCGCTTTTTTATGCAGCCAGCTTTCTAATAATATTAGTCCAAATCCCTCCCAGGTAGATGATATGACCGTAAACAGGCATTTGCTCATGAGGGGATGGGGATCAGGTACATGGCCCAGAAATATAATTACTTCTTTTAGTCCTGCCTCTTCTACCTGTTTTTCAAGTTCCGCTCTTATATTTCCGTTGCCAGCCAGGCATAACTTAAGTGATGGAAATTGTGCATGCACCTGTTTCCAGGCTTCAATAAGATAAGTATGCCCTTTAAATGCAACCAAACGTCCTGTTGTCAGCAGAAATGGGCCTTCGGGAATGGTAGCTGTGGACGACTGGTCAACCGGTTTTGTCAAGGTAAGTCCGTAATAAATATTCCTGATCTTTGATTTGTTGACGATCCCGCCTTCTGCAAATACATTGTACAGACCTTTTGAAATAGTGATATTGAAATTAATATAACGGGAAGCGAATCTTTCTATCCAGTAATAGAGGCTTTTTTTCAGGTGTTTGAAATCATACCCGTATTTTGCCTGGTAAGCCGGGTGGTAACCATGCTTGACGCTGATGATCTTCGTTTTCCGGTTAAGCAGGCATTTGGTAAACGCCATCCAGAAATCAGCATGAACAAGATTGGTCTGCACAATATCATACTTTTCTTTCTTCAGCAGCTTATGAAGTTTGTAAAACAACAGGGGTGATAAAGTGCTGTGATTATATATCTCATGTGTTTTTATCCCATGTTCGGCAAGGTATTCTATAAAACGCCCATTTTTGGTGCCTGTTACCGGGTATATAATCAGCATTTCTATATTATATCCTCTTCGCCTCAGTTCAGGCATGATCTGCAATGCATAAAGTTCTGAGCCGGATATACCATTCATTTTCTGTACAAAAAGTATCTTCATCAGCGATAGATTATGTGTTTTAAATGGATAAGGATAAGTGTTGTTTTTGAAAAGTCTCCCACAAACATTTTAAGAACAGGCAGGGAATGCTTCTTGCGCACCCCGAATCTTTGCGGGATGGCTGCTCCTATTCCTATAATGAAGCACTAACTTTCCGCCTTGTCCCTGATCTTTGCCAGGGAATGAAAAAAACCAGGTGGGAAAAAAATAAATACCCTGTACAATAATAGTTTCCGTGATGATAAGAGCATCCGGGTATGGTATTTCAAAAGATGCCGGAATATTCTTTTAAACTCTTTGGTTTCCCCGCGAAAGTGTAGGGTAAGCAGCCGGTGCGCCAAAAAATAGAAGATCATCTTTTTTGTATCAAATGGCCCGGCAGGTTTGTTATAAATATATGCCGGTTCATCATACAATCCCAGTCGTTTCATTTCCTCAATAGCCTTTTTATCATCCAGGGTAGCAAGTACGCGGCTGAATATTTTCTTATTATCATCCAGGAAAGTTTTACTGAAAGCGCTGACGGATTTACTATCGCCATGCAGTCTGAACCGGGCCAGTACATCCTCCACCTGTATGATCGGGTAATGCAAGCCCGCCCGTACATACAAATCAGTATCCATGGAAAAATGGATACTCTGATCCAGGTATCCCTGTTCTTCTACCAGTTTTTTTTTGAAAAAGCAGGCGGGCTGTGGCATACATATATGCGCGGCATACCTTGTTGACAGGTCTTTTTTGGGAAGGTTGCGGGAGTAATAGTTTTTTGTTCCTCCAAAGTATTCAATACGGCCATGTATCATCATGGCATCCGGGTTGTCAATAAAATGCTGAGCGATGATCCACAAAGAACCGGGTACCAGTTGATCATCACTATTGATCCAGTTAATAATATCGCCTGTGGCCTTATGAAGGCCTTTGTTGATAGCATCACTCTGCCCGTTATCTTTTTCAGACACCCAATAGCTGATCCGGCTATTGTATTTTTTTATGACCTCCACTGTTTCATCTTTGCTGCCACCATCCATAATAATATATTCCAGGTTGGGATAACCCTGTTCTATTACGGATAAAATAGTTTCTTCAATAAACCGGCCCTGGTTGAATGAAGGAGTGATAATAGTTATCCCGGGGAGCAATTCCGGAGCAAGATTTTTTACAGTCAACTCTTTGTGCATACTAATTGTAATGACCAGGCAATCTCATTCAGCTAAGAAATAGAATGTCCTCCGCATTCGGCGGATTAAAAACCAAAAGAGACAGCATCATTTGAATTATATATCAATCATCTGATACCACCCCTTCCGGGTTTTCTCTACACATTAAATTCATTTGCTTCTATATTAATACTCCCCTTCAGGCTTTTCATTATAAAATCCTGAATACTCTTTAAGTTCTTTGTCTCACAATCCCGAACGAGATACTGTTATAGTATGGACATGCAAACCTCAAAAAGGTGATATTAAAAAACCGGCTCTTCACTTATGATGTTGAGTAATAGCTACCGGAGCAGGTTTTTATATACTTCCACATGCTGAGCCGCCGTCGTATCCCAGTTAAATTTTCCGGCTTGCCCGATACCTTTCACCACCATCTGCTTTCTGCCACTTTCATCAGTCACTAATTTTTCCAGCGCAATACCAAGATCACCTGCTGTAAACGGATCAAAATAAGCTGCCGCCCCTCCTCCTACCTCTGGAAGCGAAGAATTATTGCTCAATAATACGGGACAGTGACATTGCATAGCTTCCAGCACCGGGATACCAAACCCTTCATACAGGGAAGGAAAAATAAAGACCAATGCGTTTTTATATAACTGTTTCAGAAAGCCATCGCTGACATGAGCAAAGGAAACCGTTCGCTTAAAAATATCGAGTTCTTTCAACAGCGCCGTTTCGGAAGCAGTAAGTATATTGCCGCCCGCTATCACCAGGTGTATATTTAGTTTATGTAAGACCGGCGCCACTTCTTTGACGAAAGGCATAAAATTTTTATAGCCTTCCCTGCGGCTGCCTACAAAAAGTATATAAGCGCCGGGGAGGATCTCAGCACCTGCATCGTTTACACTACTATGGTCAGCCTGGTCATTAAAACTGCTTGCCAGGTAAACAGTAGTAACCTTTTCCGGGACTATATTGTAATAACTGACAACATCATTTTTTGTATTGTCAGAAATGGAAATGATATGACTCGCCTGCTGTATCAGTGCCTTCTTTTGCTGCAGTGTTTTTTCAACAGCAGCGTTTCTTGCAAAAAATTTTTCGTGTGTCAGGTCATATACAGTCAGCACAAAGGGACGCTGTTCCAGGTGTTTCAGAAAATATGTTTCATAATAAGTAGGATGAAATATATCCTGTTTTCCCTGCCGCAGGATAGCATTGGAAAACCTACGGTTCAAAAGTTCATTCATTACTTTTATCGCCCTTAGCTTTCCTTTAAACTCAATGTTTTTCAACATCCGTTTATGGGTCAGCCATTTAGTATCCTGTATATAAGTATTATAAGAATGGCTGCATTTGAACAGCAGGTCCACCTCTTCTTTTTTATCAAAGCGCTGAAATAATTCTACAAAATACCGGGATATACCGCCATTGATCTGCCAATCGAATATCTGTGTATCAAAAAGTATGGTCACTTTTATTAAATTAATAAGGAAACCTGGCAGGACGCCAATTGCTATTTATAAAACAGCTTCTGTGCTATTTTTTCCAGTCCTGTTGCCCGCAGGATTTTTTTAATAAAATCAAAAGGCCCTCCGCTCAGGAACATCTTTTTCCAGGAGCCTTTCACCTGCAGGGAAAGTCCTTTAATAGCATTTGTATTATTCAGAAGCGCTTCCTGGTCACCCTGTAACAGTGGCATCAACTTGTTGCGCATTTTTATTTCTTCTCCCCGCATATAGACAGGGTCTTTGCTCATATTATCGGGGTGCCAGCGTACCAATGAATACGTTTCTGCAGTATCATGGTAATAAAAGAAAGCATTAGCGATGACACAGCGCAACAAAAAATGATAATCAGCTACAGCGCTGATCTCATTATCAAACCATCCAACTTTATCAACAATACTTCTGCGAAATAATGGGCTGCTGAGATGAGAAAAATTACCTTTTAATACCTGTGCCAGGAACTGCCGGCCATACCCGCTTACTTTCGGCATCCATTCTTCATTGGGTCCCCAATACGTCAGCAATCTTTCCGCAGGATTATAGGGATCATTTGAGAAATACCGAACGCTGCCATATACAACATCGGCTTGCGGGTTTTCGGCAAATAACTTTAACTGTACCTCAAATTTTTTCTTTTCAATCAAATCATCGGCATCCAGGAACTGTATAAAGTCTCCTTTGGCAACTTCAAGCCCCCGGTTGCGGGAAGCTCCCAAACCTGTATTGGAGAAACTATAACAGGCCACTCTCTTATCCTGTTGTGCAATAGCCTGCACTACGGCTTCTGTATTATCCTTTGAACCATCGTTTACAACAATGATCTCTATATCCCTGTAAGTTTGCCGCAACAGGCTATGAATAGTATCTGCAATTAAATGACCGTAATTGTAACTGGGAATAATGATGGAGATCATAGGTAATAGAAGCAAGAATTACTATCTGCCAATCACTTTTTTAGCATAATAAAATACTGTTCTTAGTGGATTGTGCAGGTTCTTTTTGAAATAGCTTAGCCGGCTATCTTTCATCTTCAATAATTCCGGATGCACCAAAGACATTACCGCACCTTTTGTTCTTTTATACTCATCTGCCAGCTTTTCATATTTTGACAACGACTCTTTACGCACAAAAAAAAGTACATTCTGCCGGTACCACCAGGAAATTTTTTCATTATCCCATATATTACCCCGTAAGCAATCAATAGCTACAAAGCCTTTGCTGAAAAAAATAGCAGCCCAGTAGTTTGGGTATTGTTCATTAATATGATAGGTACCTTCCTGTCCCGGTATGGCAGCAGAAAACAAAACAATATCCCCTAATCCACAAAGTGTTTCAACATAGCTGTTAGCATATTTTGCATCAATATGTTCTCCCACTTCAAGGCTGGTTACCAGGTCAAATTTCCGGCTATATGGAAACGGTGTTGACAGATCATGCGATACGAATTGCTGCTGTTCCACCAATAGCTGTTCCTTTTTTACATAATCACCATCTACGCCCAGTATGTCAGCTACTCCCTGCTTTTTCCATACACTTAACCAGGTTCCTATTCCACAACCAATGTCAGCGACAGACAAAGGCTGAACAAATTCCCTGACTGCAGGAATTACCTGTTCTGCGGATGATAAAGATTGCTTTAAATGAAGAGAAAAAAAATCTTCCGAATACGCTGTTTTCCCCATACTAAAACGGTGTTTGATTTATTGTTTACCCCTCCATCCGCACCCAGCTATCCGGCAAAAGATCAGGATTATGATAACGTTCCTTTACCCAATTCCCGGGTGCCACAACAATTTTTTCTTCATGACTATTAAGCCAGGCGCCCCACCAGCTAAAAGAACTGTTAGCGGTGATATTATACCTGCAGGAATACATTAGCCGGAGATCTTCGTAGTCTTTATTTGCATTATGGGTCATATACTCTACCGGGCTGTCTTCAATTACCAGGTTCTCTTTCACCCATTCCATATCATCTGAAAAAATAAAAAAATGCGGATTTTTTACTTTTTGTTTTATATAGCTGATAGCCCGCTGGTAATAAGAAAGGCTGCATACACCATGAATAGCATTTACTTGCGGATCTGCAACATAATCGCCCCTTCTGACATGTAATGAAACCGCCTCAACGGATTTTATTTTGCTTAAGATCAACGCGTTTTGTTCATCGGGTTTTGGTTTGACTACAAATTCCTCCCGGATTATCTGGCTTACCGGCAGAAAATATTTTTCACTTTGCCAATAGCCCTCTATGCAAACATTGTTCTTTAACGTAAAAAAACCAGGATCAAAATGAAATCCTTTCTGATAATAACTAAATTCTTTACCCGGTAAGCCCAGTTTTTTTAATACTTTCTTTACTCTTTTTTTTATTCTGATAAATCGTCTTTCATAACCAGCAAGGAGCCTTTCTTTAATGCAAAAGTGGTGTAAAGAGTATTCACGCAGCGGATTAAACTTAAAACTTGAAGTATCTAACCCAACATCTGTCTTCAATTTATCGGCTAAACACCTGGCTGCCGCATACTGAAAAAGCTGGTTGCCCAATCCATCCTTTAATACCAAAATAACCATTCACTGCTCTATTAAAAAGATGAATCACCGCCAGAACTTCCCAGCCAGAACTTGCGGTTCACAAATATTGAATTGATATGCGTGTCAGCATAGATCATATAACCCCTTTCCTGCAAAAAATCAATCAGTTTCCTGTTTTTCTCACCGGTACCATCATTGCTGTATTCAATTGTTTCCACACAAATGATCTTGGGGAAATTATTTTCATAATCAATCTGGGTCAGTATCTGTTCATCTAAACCTTCTACATCCAATGATAAGAAATCGGGGAAAACATTATTGGCATACTCTTTAATGATACCGCGTAACTCACGCAAAGGCAATTTGATCTGCTCTACAATCCGAAAACCCTGGTTGTCTGCCAGGTCTTTTGCTGCTGCTGCATCAAAAGTGTTCATGGTGGGTATGTTCATTTTATAATACATCAACTCCCCATTTTGCTCCCCTATACCAATATTAAGGTTTGTATCCTTTCTCCTGTGTAAACGAAAGTGTTTATACTGATCCGGATTGGGTTCAATAGTAATTCCCCTGCAGCCTTTCAGGTAAAACTTAGCCGTATTACTCAGGGCATATGGATGATAGGCCCCAATATCAATATAGCTGGGTTTATCAATTTTTCTAAGCATGAACATATGCTCTACAATACAATCCTCGCCGCATTGCGAATATGATTTTTTTACAAATCTTTTCTGATAGAAGAACATTAACTGAATATTTTAATAACGGTAAAAACGGAAAGGAACGATTAATACCCACACCAACTATATGCTACTATCTCTGATCCGGATACCGGTCATTCCGGCAAGGCACCTGATTACCTGTTTGAAATACCCCGAGCTCCATTGCATGTTACCAATGATATATTTCAAAGACTTCAGCCCGGGTGAATAGCGGGCAAGCTGGTAAGCATGAGCAAGTTTTATATTTTTTTTTGCCTCAGCTATCTCGGGGTATTTCGCGTACTTTTTAAAATAAAATTCATACCCCTTATCCATAAATTCAATATTACTTGACAGGTTCTTACCTGTAACTCTTGAATATGTGATTGGCTGATGAACATATCCAATTTTATACTTCTCTGCCATGCGGAGATACATATCCCAGTCTTCCATAGGCAGGTTCTCGTCAAAAAAACCGATTTCCTTTAATGCTTCATACCTTGACACTACGCTCCCTGCAAAGAACAGGTTTCCTTTAAGCAGGTCATTAAACAAGAAACCGGATTTTTGCATTTCAGTATAAAAAACATGTTGTTTCTTCTCCAGTTCAAAATACTTGTACCCGTTTCCATATACTAACCCGTATCCGGAATCGCTATTAAAACAATCTATTTTAAGTTTCAGGTTATCGTTTTCCCACCAGTCATCACCCGATAATACAGCTATAAATTCCCCTGTTGCTTCTTTTAAAAGAAAGTTTAAATTGGCAGAAATGCCATAACTCTCCGTTCGTTTAAATCCTTTATACGGCAGGCCAGAATTCCTGAATAATTTATCAGCGATTTCAAAAGTTTTGTCTTTCGAGTTATTGTCAACATAAAGAATTTCAAGGTTCCTGTATGTTTGATTCAGTACCGATGAATATCCCTGCTCCACATATTGATCATGATTCATACTAAGGCACAATACACTTACCAACCCTTTTTGCATACTATTTTATATATCTTTTAATGAACAAAACCATAGTCAGCCATAATAAAACATTATTCAAAAGAAACCCATATGTAGCACCTATCAGGCCATACCTATTAATAAAGAAATAACTCAAAGCCACATAACTGAGGGCAAAAACAATTTCGGTGAAAATAAACCGGTATTTCATTGCTTTGGCAAGCATTACATAGGCCAACAGCCAGGCGGCGATTTTAAAAAAATCGCCCAGGAACTGAAAAGCATACAATGGGGCCGAAGGCAAAAATTTCGGAGTAAGCACCAGGTGAATGATGAGGTACCGGCAAACCCATATAAGAAAAGAAACCAAAGCGACTACGGGCAGGATGATTTTGTACATCTTCCATATTTCCGCCTTTAGCTCACGGTTATTACTTATTTCAGATAACCGCGGCAAATAATAAACCGCAATAACCGAGGTAATAAAACTGAGGTAATAATCTGATATGCGGGTTACCGACTGCCAGTATCCCGCCTCTTCAAAAGAAAATTTTGCTATAATTCTTTCCCTTACCAGCAATTGAATAAAGGGAGCCAATAACCCCGCTGTTAAAGTCATCAATACAAAGCCCGTCAATAACCTGCCCGTCTTCCCATCAAACGGAAGAAGAAGTTCTTTGAATGAAAACCACCTATACTTGTTAAGGAAATAAAGATGCACACAAAATAAAATAAGGCCAGTAAAGTTAGCGGCAATCAATACCCCATACACGCCATAAGCAGAAGCAAGCACAATGGTAATGGCTAACCCGGCCAATGTTCCGGATATGTTTACAATGGTCAGGTAGGGGATTAGCTTCAGGCCATTTAAAATACTTGATAACAGCGCTGAGAATGTTGTAAAAAAAAGAAAGATCCCCCATAAAATATATACTGAATAATAGGTTTCTGTTTTAAAGGACTGCCTTGATAAAAATGAAGACGTTACTACACCGATCAGCCCGATGGCGAGGGTGCAAATAAGTGTAATGCGAAAGGCCGTGCTGATCACTTTTAGCTGCCTGCTCTTGTCGTCCCGGTATTCTGCCAGGTATTTGACCACACCCATACCAATAGCCCCGGTAGCAAACAAACTTAATAATGCAGTGGTATTAAGGTACTGGCCCATCATGGCCATTCCTTCCGGGCCTATTTTTGAAGAAACAATCTTTATACTGATCAGCCCTGCGATGATAGACAAAGACTGGGAAATAGATGTATAAAAACTGGTCTTCAGTAAACTCATAGCCTGCCTATGATTTTTGCCGGCACCCCACCAATGATCACATCGTCCTCAAAAGAACTGCTTACGACTGCACCATTGGCCACCACTACATTGTTGCCCAATACGACCCCCTTTGTGATTTTTACATTATTTCCCATAAAAACATTATCTCCTATTACCACTTTTTTAGAAACCGGTATCCCCCCGTTGCGTTTTTCCTTTATCAATTCATGAAAATCAGAATCAATAATTTCACAGTTAACGCCAATTAATACATTATCGCCAATGTATATCCCCGCAAATTCACTAACGGCAATAAAGTTATTATTGATCCTCACGTTATTTCCGATTTCAATTATAGCATCTTTATTCCGGCTTTCCAGGTGGATATAGCCACTATAATACAACGGAGACGGGTAATACCCAAGCTGAACATTTTTACCAAATGAGATCTTACCCACCCCTATTAAAAGTACTGGTTGAAAACATTCAGCCTTACCAATGACATTTTTGTTAGTAGATAAAAGCCAGTACTTCAGTAACCTTGGCTTTTGAAAAAACGGGGCCCACTTAAACATGGTACTATTTATAATTATTAAGGCATTCAATGACAGCATCCACCTCATCATCAGTCATAACCGGGCTGATAGGAAGAGAAATGACTTCTCTGTGTATTAATTCCGAAACAGGATAATTTAACTCATTCCAAAATGAATAAGCAGGTTGTTTGTGCGGAGGGATGGGGTAATGAATTATCGTTTGAATATTATTATCAATCAAATATTTTTGAAATGCATCTCTTTCCGTTGTTCGGACAACAAATAAATGCCAAACATGCCCATCCATGTTTCTACAATAGGGCAATATAATTTTAGGATTCTTTATTTTTTTCAAATAACAAGACGCTATTTCCTTCCGCCTGTTATTCTCTTCATCAAGTGCTGGTAATTTGAAACGAAGTATCGCAGCCTGTAATTCATCCAGTCTGCTGTTTAAGCCTTGATATAGGTTTTGATACTTAATAACACCACCGTAATTGCGCATAGCCATAATTATATCTGCCAAAGCATCATCATCAGTAGTTACCGCACCTGCATCGCCCAAAGCCCCTAAGTTTTTACCAGGATAAAAACTGAAACCACTGGCATCAGCCAAATTACCACTTCTTCTTCCATTGTAAATCGCGCCATGACTTTGAGCACTATCCTCTATGACCTTCAGGCCATGTTTCCCGGCGATAGCATTGATCTTATCCATATCACACAATTGCCCGTATAAATGAACCGGTAATATCGCTTTTGTTTTAGATGAAATTTTAGCTTCTATAAGATTTGGATCTAATAAATAACTTTCAATTGATGGCTCTACCAGTACTGGCACAAGCCCTGCTCTGGATATTGCCAATATGCTTGCGATATATGTATTAGATGGAACCAAAACTTCGTCTGCGTCTTTAATAATACCTAATTGTTTATACCCTTCAAGAATAAGAATTAAAGCATCTAAACCATTAGCAACCCCAATACAATGACGGGTTCCGCAATAATTTGCATACTCATTTTCAAAAGCAGAAACATTTTTCCCTAAAATATACCATCCCGAGTCTAATACGCTATTTAAAGCGTTTTCAAATGCTCCCGAATATCTGGCGTTTATTTTTTTAAGATCCAGGAAAGGTATCATACTCAATCAATCTTTTTAATTTGTCTTGCAGGGTTTCCTGCCCACAATGTATTTGCGGGTACATCCTTCGTGACTACTGACCCGGCTCCAATCATTGCATTCTCTCCAATTATGAGGCCTCCAAGTATTGTAGCATTTGCACCTATTGAAGCTCCTTTTTTGACTACCGTTTTTTGAAAAGATTCCGGGTATTGTTTTGATTTTGGATATTTATCATTGACGAAAGTAACATTAGGTCCAATGAATACGTCATCCTCTATACTTATTCCATCCCATACATAAACACCGCTTTTGATAGTAACATTATTACCAATTGTGACCTCGTTTTCAATAAACGTATGGCAGTTAATATTACAGTTATTTCCAATTATGGCTTTCGGAAGAATTACCACATACTGCCAGACTTGCGTATGTTCACCGATTTGTTTTGACTGAACATCAGATAATGGATGGATCATTTTTGTATTTTTTATACTCATCATAGTCTCTTATATAGTCTTCGGCACTATATAATTCTGATGCCAGTACCAGACAGTTTGAACCGGAAGAAAAATTAATTTCAGAGGCCCATATGCCCGGAGGTATATAAAGGCCCCTGTCTGGCTGGTTTAATAATACCTGTCGTTTTGTGTTTCCATCATCCAGCAATACTTCAAAGGCGCCACTGGTGGCGATTACAAACTGGTGGCATTTTTTATGTGCATGGGCACCTCTTGATTCACCACCAGGTATATCATACAGGTAAAATACACGCTGTACCGCAAAAGGAATTTCAATATTATTCTGAACTGGCGTGATATTGCCGGCCCTGTTCCTGATTTTAGGAAGATAGAGCAGGGAACAATCAAACACGGTAATACTTCCTTTCATGCTAATCTCAATGAATTAAACAGTTCAGGATCTCTTAGGTATTCCGCTTCATCATAGAGCTGATCAGCGGCGATCAATGCTACTGAATTCGTAGAAAAATTTTCCAGGTGTCTCCAGATCATGCCCGGTACATAGAGACCGACATAAGAACGATTCAGGGTGAACCGTTTTTCCTCCCGTCCATCAAACAAAACCACATCAAAGCTTCCGGACAGGGCGATAATCATTTCTTTTAATGTCTTATAAGCATGCCCGCCACGCATTTCACCACCAGGTACATCATATATCCAGTACACCCTTTTTATCCCGAAGGGAACATGGCTGTTATTCTGAAAAAAAGAGAGATTTCCCCTGTCGTCGGGGATTTTGGGCAGATCAATCATCCGGGGTTGGTCGGAATGCATACTATGGGTATTTGATGCTGGCATATTGTTGAGACACGAAATATATTCAGTATAAATATCTAAAAAGTAAACCCTTCTTACTATGCACTCTATGCTTTCTCAGCCGGGTGAAGCATTTGTTTATTTCAATTCGTTGCTCCAGTAATCAATGATATCTTTTAAACTCTGTTCAATGCTGATCCCGGGCTGCCACCCGCATTCCACTCTTATTTTTTCATTGGAGCCAATGATCACCGGGTTATCAGCAGGCCGTATCAGTTGCGGATTGACATGATACCCGACATCCACTCCCGCAATCACCATCATTTTATCCAGTACTTCTTTCAAGGAGTATCCCTTACCGCTGCATATATTGTAAACTTCTCCTTTTTCCCCTTTCTCCAGGAGGATACTATACGCCTTTACTACATCGCGTACGTCCAGGAAATCCCTGATCACATCAATATTTCCTACCTGCAATATGGAGCCACTTCCCTTTTTTATTTCAACGATCTGCCGTGCAAAAGAGGATATAACAAAATTATCTTTTTGTCCCGGACCAATATGATTAAATGAGCGGGTAATGACAATATCCATTCCGTACCCATCTGCATATATTTTACTAAGCAGTTCCTGGGAAACCCTCGCTACTGCATAAGGACTAACGGGATTAAACGGGGCTTCTTCTGAAATAGGAATATGTTTTGCATCTACAACCCCATATTCTTCGGATGATCCGATGGAAAGAATGCGGCAGGGAAAGGCCAGTTTGCGTACGCTTTCCACTACATTCAAAAAAATATTAGTGTTATTCTGAAAACTTTCTGCTGGGGCTTGCCAGCTATGCGCCACGCTGCTGTCCGAAGCCAGGTGTATCACCTGTTGCGGTCTTACTTTATCAAGAATGGCCAGTAATTTTTCCCGGTCATTCAGATCAGCGGATACAATATTGATCTTTATATTTTTATAGTCGCCGGCTAATTGACCAGGGTTCCGGGATAAGCCTGTTATTTCGTAACACTCACCCGATGCGGACAAATGATCCAGCAAATGCCTGCTGACAAAGCCCATCATCCCTGTAATTAAGATCTTCTTCATTGATAAGGGCTATCTCATATACCTGTATGGATAATTACAGCTATAAAAAGTAAACTGCATTGATGGGTGAGAGGCAGGCAAAATGCTACAGCATATATTTTGAGTGAATCCGCAATGGTATTTTTTTAAACAGATGTACAGGATTTTTATTCGTGGAAACTATAGACGCTATGGCCATGCTCTTTCAGGATTCTGTCTTTTGAGAAAAGCTCAAGATCAGCTTTGATCATCTCCTGCACCAGCATGGTAAGATCATATACAGGCTGCCATCCCAGTTTTTGTTTTGCTTTAGCAGCATTACCGATCAGCAAGTCCACTTCTGTAGGTCTGAAATAACGACTGTCTATAAAAATGATCTCTTTGCCGGAGGGCAACTGGTATTCAGGAAGACTGCAGCTTACAACAAAACCGGTTTCATCTACACCTGTTCCTTTAAATTCAATTTCTATACCGACCTCTCTAAATGCCATAATAATAAAATCCCTGATAGAGGTAGTGATACCAGTAGCCAGTACAAAATCTTCCGCTTTTTCCTGTTGCATCATCAGCCACATTCCATATACATAGTCTTTAGCATGTCCCCAATCTCTTTGTGAGTCAAGGTTTCCCATGTAAAGATTTTCTTTTAACCCCAGTGCTATTTCCGCTACTGCACGGGTGATCTTCCTGGTTACAAAAGTTTCGCCACGCAGGGGGCTCTCATGGTTGAATAATATTCCGTTGCAGGCATACATATTATAGGCTTCCCGGTAGTTGACAGTGATCCAGTAAGCATACAATTTAGCCACAGCATAAGGTGATCTCGGATAAAAAGGTGTTTTCTCCGATTGCGGCACTTCCTGTACCAATCCATAAAGCTCTGATGTGGACGCCTGGTAAAATCTTGTTTTGTCCACCATACCCAGTAAACGTATTGCTTCAAGGATACGCAGTGTGCCGGTACCATCTGCATTGGCTGTATATTCCGGTGTTTCAAAACTCACTTTTACATGGCTTTGCGCTGCCAGGTTATAAATTTCATCAGGCTGTGTCTCCTGTACGATGCGGATAAGATTGGTACTGTCTGTAAGATCGCCATAATGCAACCGGAAGCGGCTTCCCTTCTGATGCGGATCCTGGTACAGGTGATCAATACGGCCAGTATTAAATAAAGAGCTTCGGCGTTTAATACCATGGACCATGTATCCTTTTTCCAGTAACAATTCAGCCAGGTAGGCTCCGTCCTGCCCTGTAATTCCTGTTATTAATGCTGTCTTCATTTACTTGATTTGATAGGTTATTGACAATAAAATATGAAAGAGGAAAAAATCATGCCTGCGTCATTTTTTCCAGGTAAATACCATACCCGCTTTTGTTTAATGCGCGTGCCAGTATTAATAATTGTTCTTTGGTAATAAAACCATTCCGGTACGCCACTTCTTCTATACAGCCGATCTTCGTTCCCTGTCTTTTTTCGATCACTCTTACAAACTCACTCGCATCGCTTAGCGATTCAAATGTTCCGGTATCCAGCCAGGCTGTACCGCGGCCCATGAGCGCCACTTTAAGTTTCCCGGCATTGAGATACTCGCGGTTTACATCGGTGATCTCGTATTCACCCCTGGCAGAAGGTTTCAGATTCTTAGCAATTTTTACCACGTTATTATCATAGAAATACAAACCAGGTACTGCATAATTTGATTTAGGTTTCACTGGCTTTTCCTCAATGGAAACGACATTCATTGCAGCATCAAATTCTACCACCCCATAACGTTCCGGGTCGGATACTTCATAAGCAAATACATAACCGCCTTCTACTTCCGTTAAGGAACGGAGTAATGCAACAAGACCAGTACCGTAAAAAATATTATCTCCTAATATCAGCGCTACTTTATCCTGGCCGATAAATTTTTCACCGATCACGAAAGCCTGTGCGAGACCATTAGGCTCTTCCTGTATGGCATATTCAAAAAGACAACCTAACTGGGTGCCATCACCAAGCAATCTTTTAAAGGATACGTTGTCTTCAGCAGTAGTAATAATAAGTATCTCTTTAATGCCGGCCATCATGAGAATGGAAAGGGGGTAATAAATCATGGGCTTATCATAAACAGGCATCAACTGTTTGGATATGGCTTTTGTAATGGGGTACAGCCTTGTACCGCTACCGCCTGCCAAAATGATTCCTTTCATATATTACCTTGTTGTGTACTGCTCATTGTAATACTGCTGATACTCTCCGGATGTTACATGCGTTAGCCATTCTTTATTTTCAAAATACCAGTCAATGGTAAGTTTTAACCCTTCCTCAAAAGTGACGCTGGGTTTCCAACCAAGTTCTTTATTGATTTTTGCAGCATCAATAGCATATCGCCTGTCATGACCGGGCCTGTCTTTTACATAGGTGATAAGCTTCTCGCTGGCACCATGAACATTCCCCAGTTTTTCATCCATCAATTTGCACAATAGTTTTACCAGGTCAATATTCCTCCACTCATTGAATCCGCCAATATTATACGTTTCATGTTCTTTCCCTTCATGAAAAACAAGATCAATAGCGGCAGCATGATCTTTGACATATAACCAGTCCCGGGTATATAAACCATCGCCATATACAGGCAATGGCTTTTGGGTAATGATGTTATTAATGAAAAGCGGTATTAGCTTTTCAGGAAAATGATTAGGGCCGTAGTTATTGGAACAATTGGTAATGATAACAGGCAGATGATAGGTTTCTCCATAAGCTCTTACAAAATGATCGGAAGATGCTTTGGAAGCGGAATAAGGTGAATTGGGCGAATAGGCTGTACTTTCAGTAAAAAAACCCGTTTTACCTAAAGCGCCGTACACTTCATCAGTAGAAATATGATAGAACCTTTTCCCGCTACTATCATCTTTCCAGTATTGCTTCGCCGCATTGAGCAGGTTTACCGTACCTATTACATTGGTATAAACAAAATCCAGGGGAGAAAGAATAGAACGGTCAACATGGCTCTCGGCTGCCAGGTGAATAATACCATCAGGCTGATATAAAGTAAACACTCTTTCGAGATCATCTGTATTAAGGATATTCGCCTTTTCGAAAAAATAATTCGGTGCATTTTCAATATCACGCAAATTTTCCAGGTTGCCGGCATAAGTCAGTGCATCAAGATTGATGATCCTGTATCCGGGATATTTTGTTACAAACCGACGCACTACATGCGAACCGATAAACCCTGCGCCGCCTGTTATGATGATTGTTTTATCCAAGAATAAAATGCTGGATGTTGCTTAACCGTTTAAACTTTCCTCCTTATACCACCTGAATGTTTTCTTCAATCCTTCTTCAACAGAAATGGATGGATCATAGCCAAGTAATTTTTGCGCTTTTGAGATATCAGCAAGACTATGCTTTACATCTCCCTGCCGTTCGGGCCCGTGAATGGGTACCAGTTGGCTGTCGGCTTCCTGCTTCAGGTAGTTGAATAATTCAAGCAATGATGTCTGGTGTCCACAGGCAATATTGTATACCTGGTTTACCGCGGCATCATTATCCGTGAAGAGGGCAAGAATATTTGCCCGCACAGCATTGGCGACAAATGTAAAATCCCGGCTATGGCCGCCATCGCCATTGATAACAGGAGGTGTATTATCCAGTAAGGATTTTGCGAAAAGCGGTATCACTGCCGCATAAGGGCCCTGCGGGTTTTGCCTGGGACCGTATATATTGAAATAACGCAGACCCACCGGTTGCATGCCATAAAGACTGGCATATACCTGTGCATATAATTCATTCACGTATTTGGTAACAGCATACGGAGAAAGAGGCTTGCCGATTATATCTTCTACTTTGGGCAGACCGGGATGATCACCATAAGTAGAAGAGCTGGCGGCATATACTACTCTCTTTATTTTATTTTCTTTAGCGGCTGTAAAAATATTCAGTGTGCCGGTGATGTTCACATCATTGGTAGTAAGCGGATCGGCAATGGAGCGGGGTACCGAACCAAGTGCGGCCTGGTGTGTAATCCGGTCAATACTATTGCAGGCTGCCAGGCAGTTATCGTAACTGCGTATATCGCCCTGCATGAATTCAAATTTGGGATGACCGGAAAACGTTTCAATATTTTTCAATGATCCTGTTGCCAGGTTATCAAATACCCTGACAAAACTAACCCTGCTATCCTGCAATAATGTTTCAGCAAGATGGGAGCCGATGAAACCAGCGCCGCCGGTAACTAGTATCCGCATACAAAAAATAAGATTAAATGATTAACTGCTCTTCTTCTTTATAATAAGGCGAAGCAATCTTCGGGGAAGAATTTTCCTGAGTCGCTTTTCGAGTTTTGTAGGAGGTACTTTTTCATCTTCATAATAACTGCTGCCATAACCATAGCCATAACCATAGCCATAACGGCCATAACCATAATACCCGTAGCCTGGTTTATTTTTGACATCGTTGATCACGATAGAAACTTTTGGCAGCTTATTTTCTTTATACAGTTCATCAATCAATGCAATCTGCTTTTTAAAAGTATGGCCCTGGCGCACCAGGTATAATGTACAATCAGCAAACTTGCTAAGTGTCAAAGCATCACTTACCATCCCTACCGGCGCCGTATCTATCACGATCACATCAAAAAGTTTTCCCACCTGTTCAAATAAATCTGTTACTTTTTTATCCAGCAGCATTTCGGAAGGGTTCGGTGGTACGGGACCGCAGGACAGTACAAAAAGATGTTCGTGTTCCGGAACAGGAATAAACAAATCTTCCAGCTCAGCTTTGCCCATCAGGAAATTGGTAATACCCGGGCGTTTGGCTATACCCAGGCCAGATAACACTTTTGGCTTGCGGATATCAAATTCCATAATAACCGTTTTCTTACCGGCAAGTGCCAGTACCGCCGCCATATTGGTACTGATAAATGACTTGCCTTCGCCGCTGTAGGAGGAAGTGACAAGTATAACTGTTTTATCAGGTTTGTTGACCACATACTGAAGGTTGGATCGGATGATACGAAACTGCTCGGCTACCATGGTGCGGCTTGTTTTGCTCACCACCATTGTATTATCAGCAAAAGAGTGCCCGATCTCTCCCAGTATCGGCGCCTGCGTCAACCTTTCAATGTCGAATCTTGTATTGACTTTATCATTAAGTATCTCACCAATAAAAATGAGCAGGGCGGGTAAACCTATACCTATTAAAATGGCGAGTATCTGTATCGTTCTTTTGTTGGGCTTTACCGGTACATTGGAGGGAAATGCCTGGTCTATCACTTTTGAATTAGAGATAGTGGAGGCCCGGGTGATCGCAGCTTCTTCCCGTTTGCCTTCCAGCAGGCTGTATAAAGCCTGCTTTGTTTTGATCTGGCGGTCCATTTCCACATATTCCTTCAGCTTATACGGAAGTGCCTGTATTTTTGACTGCTCTGAACTGCTTTTGGTTTTCAATACATTGATAGCAGAATTATAATTCAGCCTGATATTATTCAGGTTCTCGATTAGTTTTTTCCGGAGTTCATCTATCTGCCCGCCGGCCTGTTTTACAACAGGATTTTCTGCGGGCACGTTGCCATCCAGCAAAGCTTGTCTTTCCAGTTGTGCTTTGTTATACAGGCCAACTAATTCATTCAATGTTGCATCTTCCAGTGTCAGCGCAGTAGGGGTGACTTCATATTCGTTATTTTTATTTTTCAGGTACGTATTTAAGTAATCAGCCATGCTTAATTTATACTGCTGTTCTACTACTCCTTTATCGGCATCGGTAAATTTGGAAAAATTATCCTCTAATTGTTTTTCTACGTCGAAGAGGTTATTCTCCTGTTTATATTTCATGAACAGCAACTGCAGGCTATCCAGTTCATAATCCATATTTTTTAAACGGCCATTGATGAAGCCGATCATCTGGTCAGTAGTCTGATTGTTTTGTTCTACCGTAATGGTATCATACTGGACCATCAGGTTATTAATGATATCCGCCGCCATCTGTGCATTGGTACTTTGAATGCTGATAGAGAGGATACTGGTACCAGGTGTTTTAGGTAACACTTTTACACCACCTGCCAGGTAGCCGGCAACCAGGTCGGCAGGTTGCCATATTATATTGTACTCAGATCCTGCAACAGCGGGCGTTTTCTTTGCAAGACGAAATACACCATACTTATTTTGAAACAACTGGCCGGTAGCAAATTCGGTTGATTCATTATTGATAGTGAACCGGTGATCGTCAATGAACCGGATCTTCATCGAAAAACCGGTGAGTGAATCTGCCAACTCCATTGGCTCAACAATAAAAGGTCCCTGGTTATAAATATTATAATCCTTTATTTTTCCTTTTGCGGTATAGCTGAATTGCAGGTTGAGTTTTTTAACTACCCTTGCCATTAATGGACGCGACTTCAGCACTTCGATCTCATTCTGAATATTCTGCGCCCGGTTTCCCCCGGCAAATAGTTCTTCCACCTTATCCGAAGACCCCATTTGTTCTTTACTCACTATAAGCATGCTGCCGGTAGCGCTGTATATACTGGTAGTCCACCGCAGGTAAGCAAAGGCTAAGAGCAGCGCAATAGCGACTGACAGGAGAAATAAAGGTAAAAACCGGACATACTTATAAAAAAGATCCCGTAAGCTTAAGTTCCAAAGCTCATTTTTATTACTGGTAATCTGTTGTTCTTCCATTAAATGAAATTGTAAACTTTAATATTAGCTCTTACCTGAAAATATTATAGAGCAAAGCAACGGCGGTAATAAGGGTCAATCCTAAACTTACCCGTTGCAGCAGGACATCCTGATCAGCTTTTTTCTCTTTCCTTTTTGTTGGTTGCACCAATACCACATCATTCTGCATCAGGTTATAATAAGGTGATTGAAAAAGTGAATCCGAAGAAAGGTTCACCAGGCCGATTTCCCTTTTTCCATCTGTCTCACGGATAACTTTTACTGCATTCCTGAGGCCATATTCTGTAATGCCACCGGCTAAACCTACTGCCTCTAATATGGTAACATGTTCACCGGGCATGCTTACCAGTCCCTGGCTAGCTACTTCACCCATGACAGTGATCTTTAAATTCTGAAACCGGATAATTACGGAAGGATTACTTAATAATTCTACAGGCTCAGTTAATCTTTTCTTTATTTGCGCAGCCAGTTCATCTTTCGTCAGTCCTTCTGCATGAAAAGTTCCCAGTCTTGGATATTCAATATTTCCTTTGGCATCTACAAGAAATCCACCTGTATTGGCACCCTGGCTACCTGTACCAGTGGTTCTTAGATTAAAAATTTCATCCGCCTCAGGTTTTGTACTGGCGCTATATACCTGTATGGAAAGAATATCATTCTTCTGGATGCGTAATTCAGTAACCAGTACATCTCCTTTGCCACTGCTGTCAGTAACAGTTTCCAAATAATAAGGCACCCGTTGTTGTGTACCACAGGAAAGTAAATAAAGGGGCAATGCAAGCAACAATAAAGTTCGGATAAGCTTCATGTAGATGTCTTTATGGATATTCGGTTTGCAAAAATAAGCTTTGGCGCTATTCAGGGCGTGCCGAAGTTAATTTAGTTCTGTCAATGTAGGCTACCAGCACATATCCCAGGCTGTCAATAGCCACTTTTACCATTTTGCGCTGAACACTCAGTATTTCACCTTCCTGGTCCATCAACGGACCGGTAGTTATCTTTACCCGCTGATGTATTTGCAAATTCATGGGCTGTACTTCTACATTTTCATATTCATTCAGGAAACGCCGGATAGCATTGATCTCTTTTTCCTTGATCACAGCAGGCTTACCTTCCCAATAGACAAAATTGATAACGCCTGATGTCATCCTTACAGCCGTTCTGTCTTCTTCATTCACTTTTACAAACACATACGATTTAAACAGCGGTTCTTCCACGATCTTTACCCTGTCACTCCATTTACGTCTTACTTTATTGAGCGGGCAGTAACTATCGAATCCCTTTTCCAGCAAGAGCTGATTCACTTTTTTTTCCCACCGCGGACGGCTATATATCGCTAACCACTTACTGGACACACTATTAATTTTGGGGAAGGCTTCGCCATCTCAGTCACATGAAGTTTTGTAAGGATGACTGGTTAAATAGTTGAAAAGGAGCGGAAACAACAGTAACCGTCACGCCTTTTCGGGTGCAAATATATGAGTAAGAATGGGACTGACAAGAGAATAAAATGTGCGGATTTTGAATGAATTGTCCCCAATAGTTGAAAACTACAGAGCAGGATGAACAAATCCATTTTTCAGCGTATAGCTGCTGCCTGTTTGCGGGCATATCGCCAGTCCATTATTATTGAAATCAAGTTTGATCCCGGCCTTGCTTATCCAACCGGTTTGACGTGCAGGATTACCTGTTATTAATGCAAAAGCCAGCACCGTTTTTGTTACCACGGCGCCTGCGCCGATCATTGCATAATCTCCAATCTCAATACCACAAAGGATCGTAGCATTAGCGCCAATTGTAGCGCCCTTGCGTATAATAGTTTTTTTAAACTCATCTTTTCTTTCAATAAAACTGCGCGGGTTGGTGACATTGGTAAATACCACTGAAGGTCCCAGAAAAACATCATCTTCAATCACCACTCCATTATATACAGATACATTATTCTGGATCTTCACTCCATTTCCTATTACAGCATTACTGTCTATATATACATTCTGACCAATAATGCAGCGTTCACCTATTTTACTGGTGGCCATCAGGTGGCAAAAATGCCAGATCTTAGTGCCGTCACCTACCCGGGCGCCTTCGTCCACGATAGCGGTGGGATGGATAAATATGTTTATTCCGGCCATGATCACAAAGTTGCTTGTTTCTGCCCGTTAAAAAAAGCTTATACAATTCATATTATCCAAAAACCTTTTACCGGCAGTTTCTCAAAGTATAAACTTTAACCCATCAAACTTCTTTAACTATTCTTACATTTAGTGCTTAAATAACTGCCATTGAACCAACGCTTTTATTCTCTCGATGTATTTCGCGGCGCTACTGTTTGCCTGATGATACTGGTAAACAATCCCGGTACCTGGGCGCATATATATGCGCCGCTTGAACATGCATCATGGCATGGCCTTACCCCTACTGATCTTGTGTTCCCTTTCTTTCTTTTTGCTGTGGGCAATGCTATGTCTTTTGTCATGCCAAAGCTGGAAGCGGGTGGTGATGCCCTGTTCTGGAAAAAAATTATAAAGCGAACAGTATTAATTTTTCTTATCGGCATTTTTTTAAACTGGTGGCCCGGTGTTACCGAAGTCAACCGTCTCATTGATGGAACCACTGAGTTTCAGAAAGAAACCATCTTCAAAGGTTTTAGCTGGATAGATTATTCAAAAGACAGTGCAGGTAATATGGTTGAGACAATAAAAGGAATAAGGATATTAGGAGTCTTGCCCCGGATCGCCCTTTGCTATTTTTTCGCCTCCATTATTATCTATTACCTGAAACCCCGTAAAGCATTTTATGCCGGCTTGTTGTTGTTGCTGATCTATTGGCTCCTTTGTTATATTGGCAACCCGGCTGACCCCTATAGTTTAAAAGGCTGGTTCGGTACTGACATTGACAAAAAGATTTTAGGGGAGGCCCACATGTACAAAGGCGAAGGCATCTCCTTTGATCCGGAAGGATTGATGAGTACGATACCGGCTATTGTACAGGTGATGTTTGGCTATCTTGTTGGGGACTATATTCAGAAAAAGGCAAAGGTGCCGGAACTACAGTTAGATAAAAACAGTGCAGCACATACAGGCCCTTACCCCATGATCACCGGTTTATTTGTAGCCGGTGTAGCCATGCTGATCACCGGCTACTGCTGGGGCCTGGTTTTCCCGGTCAATAAAAAAATATGGACCAGCTCATATACCATATATACGTTAGGATTAGCCACCATGGCCATTGCTACGATGATCTATCTTATAGAAATTAAAAATGTAAGAGGATGGCTGGCTAAGTTCTTTAACGTATTTGGAAAAAACGCTTTGTTTGTTTTTTCACTCAGCGCCTTTTTACCCAAAGGTCTTGCCCTGATAAAACTGGGTGATGGAACAAATCCATGGAACTGGCTCTATAAAAAAGTGTTGATCCATATTCCCGGCGCACCTGAGAATGGCTCATTGGCGTATGCACTTTGCGTTATCATCTTCATGTGGGCTATCTGCTACTGGATGGATAAAAAAAGGATATATATAAAGGTGTGATAAGGCCACTATAGAAAAAACTTATATCTGCCGGAACTATCTAACATAAAACAGGAAGGTTTGTGTACTCAAATGGTACACTTTGTTGACTTTTCGCCCCGCTCTCTGCATCTATATTTTATAATAGCTCCTTGGAGAAAAGTTCAGCCAATATGATTTTCAGTTTTTTATACTAGTAGGTGGCCTGGCTGATCTTATTTTTTTCAATGGCATGAAAATTGGAATCATCTTATATCAGCAAACACAGGATTTATGAAGAAGTCAATAGAAAAATTTATCAACGCATCGTTGAAAAAAATTAAAGAACATAAAGAACGAATAAAAAACCTGAGATTTTCCAACTACCAGGAAGATTTTGTGATTACTGAACAGGAAGAAAAAGAAGGTGGTTTCTTTGGCAGCCTGAATTTTAAAATTGCATCGCCAGTTAAAATAAATTAAGAGCAAAATATTTTCTCATAGCAGTTAGTTTTGGTTCAACCTCTGTTTCTACAGGGGTTTCTTTTTGCACTACGCTTCCGTAAATTTTTATCGCTGATTTATTCTTGGGTCACGCAGGAACTGTTATTCTGCTGATACCTCATCTCTTTTCTTCCCGGTATTATTATACTTCGCCATATTTACATTGCCGGTCGCATTTTCTCATCTCGCGTTCACGAAAAAAAATAAAGCAATTATTTTTTATCACACCCTTGTACTATTTCTTCCGGAGAATTATTGTTTACGTTAGTTTTCGCATATAAAGGTTTTGTTTACATTAACAGTAAAGCGGTTGCCTTTAACACCGCTTTCTAAATCCTGTTTCTATTTTCGGCAAACAAAACAAATAACCATGAGAAAAATTATACTTATTCTCTTTCTTTCCATTTCTTTCCTCAACCTTTTCAGCCAGCAGGATTCTGTATTAAAGAACTTTAAATTCAGAAATAGTAATTACCGGGCTATTACTATGAATATTGGCGGCGGAAGTAATTTCAGCAATACCGAACTTGTTTCAGGCTCAAATAAAAATCACAATTCATCCGGATCTGCAGGCGCTTCGTACTATGCGAATAAAAGCACTGACCGGATCTTGTTCAATATGTCGGGAGGCCTGTATGGAAGTTTCAGTGCAGGCAGGTCAAAGAATTCATCTGATGATGATAAAAACCGTAACCTTTCTTTTGCACCGAACTTCAGCATATTGAATAAATGGTTTTCACGGAAATTCTTTACAGAGCTGGGTGCTGATATGTCAGCGCAATCCTATAACAGCAAGAGTACAGACATTAGCCCTTTATCTGAACAGAAAAATAAACGCAACAATCAATCACTGGCCATCATTGCAGGTATAGGTAAAGGAAGGCTGGAAAATATCACGGATATGCAGAATGCTCTGTGGTTAAATAAAGGATTGGAAAAAGAAGGCAGGCTATCACGGACATTATCAGCCGGTGAACTGAATGGCCTTGGCCGGGCTATCACAGCAGCTAACAATACCCGTGTGCTTGACGCGAGAAAAAGAACGCAATTCATACTGGAGACCATTGATGGTTACTTTCAGCAAAATGGTCTTATCAATAAAACGGATATTAAGTATTTCAGTAACCTGAATGATATTGTATTTTTTGCTTTTAATGAGCCCCGTTTGTCGGGAACTGAAACGTTCATTCGGTTAAGACCGGCTATTACTAATTTCAGTGATAATAATTCCCGACAACCTGCTGATGAAAAAACCGGGAGCAGGGCCACTAGCTGGTCAGCTCTTTTATCTATGGGCGTCAGCAAATACGTTCCCATGAACCTGAAGCATCAGAATAATTACGGCGCATCCCTGCGATTATATTATTTTTCCAATCACAGTAATGAGAAATTTTATACTTCAGGAATACTGATCAATGAGTTTGATTTTAATCCGGAACTCCGGCAGGCAGGCGTCGCTTTATTCTTTCAGCATGCCATTTATCCCAATACAAGAACTATTATAAGCTTCCGGCTTGATTCGGAAACAGGTTACCAGGATGTGGGGGACGAGTCCGGTTTTTTTGGAATAGCCAGTCTTACCGGTTCATTGAATTACTTTATCAGTTACCGCACCCGCTTTACCTGTAACCTTGGTGCAGCCTATCAGAATAATATATACAGCATATATAACAGCACCAATCATCTCACACTACTACCGGAAACCGTACAGATATTTGCTAATGCAGGATTGGAGGTAAGTCTGTGATGGATAATGCCTGAAGGTCGCCATTCAAAGAAGTGAGTATTGAATGGTTAGCCTGCACGAGTTCCGGTTAATGGAGTATTTGCCCTTAACCGGAATTTTTTTTCTTCTTTACTTTCTGCACCTGTACTTCCAGGAGGGCAATGATCTTTTCTTTATCTGCCAGTGATGATTCAAGCAGGGCTACCCGTTCCTGCAAAAATTTTACCATTTCGTCTTTGGAATAATATTGCTTTTCTTCCTGGAGCAGCAACTTTTTTGTTTCGCGGTCCGCTGCATCAACATCAATCATATTTCCCTCCCCGGTCACCAGCCACAACAGGTCAATGTCAAAATAATGTTTATGAATTCTTTCGAGTATATCTGAACCTATCGTTCCTTTTCCTTTTTGCTGTTTCTTCAGGTAACCATTCGCTACCTGGCAGGTCCTTTCGAACGAGTAGGCTGTTATTTTTTTGTATTCCAGGTATTTTATTAACCGGTCAATGATTCTCATAAAAAGAAATGTGTAAAAAATAACATTACAAAAGTCTAAATTTAATAGAAATTAGTTTAGTATTGTATCCTAAATTGCCGCTGCGAAATAAATCATTAATTGTGAAAACAGCAATGTTTTTACTTTTTGATCTGTCTTCCATCGTTATTCGGACCTTAAATTATTAAGACAGATTTGTCGCTTACACTGAAACGCAGGGATGTCCGGTCATTTTTTTACAGGCAGGATATGAAAAAAGAAAAAGAGAAGCAACTGAGTAAGACTCTTAAAGAAAAATTCCGTGAATTCATTGAAAACCACCCTCCCTCCCTGGTCAGCCGCCATTTACGCGGGCTGTTGCTGGATTACATGATGCTGCAACAAAGGATCGGCTTCCCGTTAGATTTCAATACCTGTTTATGGGAGTTGTCCGACCTTTTTGTGCTGCTGGATTGTGCTACTGATGAATGGGAAATGGGGGAGTCAAAGAAAGATTGACAAAATCAATAGTCAATAAGTGAATGTCAATAACCTATTCGCTATTGACATCCTTACGCTGTTATTTAACCTATCGTCCAAATGAATTTCAAATGGAAAGCCTCATCATGCGGGTTTTTCCCTGATCTCTTTACACACAGGAAAAGAGGACAGAGAAAATTACTTTTGACTGCCCGTTATAGCTGAAGTTTTAAAACTCATAACTATTCACCAGCTATTTCTTCCCTGCCCTTCTTTCCCCACGATTTATGTTTTGCCCCATCCATCTTTACGATCTTTGGGGTGAACTTACCTACCACATCCACCAATTGCTTTTGGGATTGCATTACCACTTCTATATCCTTGTACGCAAATGGTGATTCATCCAGTCCACCTCCTAACAATTTTATTCCATACTTTTTTAATTCATCTTTGAATTGCTTATCAGTAACGGATGCGATAGCCCTGGTGCGGCTCATCTTTCTTCCGGCTCCATGCGAAGCAGAGTTGACAGATCCATTCTCTCCTTTTCCTTTTACAATAAATCCCGCTGCCGTCATTGATCCGGGGATGATACCCAATACATCTTTACCTGCCGGTGTCGCTCCTTTACGGTGAACGATCACTTCCTTTCCTTCCCACTTTTCCTTCCAGGCAAAGTTGTGATGGTTCTCTACTATGGTCATTGGCTTTCTCCCCAACTGCTTTGCAATTTTTGCATGAATGATATGATGACAGGCAGATGCATAATCACCTGCTAAGTTCATCGCTATCCAGTATTCCATTCCTTCTTCTTCATCTAATGTTAACCAGGCCAGGTTACTGGCTTCACCCGGCAAACGTCTTTTCTGTTTGGCGATCTTTGTATAGTGATTCGCAATATTAGCTCCCAATCCCCTTGAACCGGAGTGAGACAATAATCCTACATAGTTTCCTGCATTTATTCCCAGCACTTCATCTTTCTCCTCGATTTCTACAGTACCAAACTCAACAAAGTGGTTACCCGAACCGGATGAACCTAGTTGTTTCCATGCCTTTCCGTGCAAAGCCTTCAGCAATGGTAATTCATAAAATGCCTTGTTCTCCATTACTTCATGATTGCTGGCCTGGTCAAACTGCTCACCGCTGCCAAACAAACTTGCTTCATTGATCTCTCTGGCGAAATAAGCTTCTCTTTGTACCAGCTCTTTCGGATCAATATCAAAAATGCTCAGGCACATACGACAACCAATATCCACACCTACTCCATAAGGAATGACAGCGTTCTCTGTCGCCAATACTCCGCCAATTGGTAAACCATACCCGCTATGTGCATCAGGCATTAATGCTCCCGCTACAGCTATGGGTAATTTAGCGGCTGTGTACATCTGGTGCATGGCGCCTTCTTCAATATATTCTTGTCCGAAGACATTGAACTGGATGCCGGTTTGGTTTAGTGAAACCTCCCCTCCATCTGCCGTCGGCTTTGGCCGAAGTTGTTCTGCTATCAATGCCAGCACTGCATCATTTGTGTATTCTACCGGTGTTGCCAGTACCTTTTGTAATATCTCCATCACTTCCTCCTTTCCATGATGCTTGTAATTTTTTTGCATCACATTCATAGCTATGCTGATCACCGGACCTTCCGGGTAGCCGATAGCACGTAATTCTTTTCCTGTAATTTTTAATTTCATTAATTCGCTCTTAATCGTTATAAGAAATCGAGGGAGGGTCCGTTACGTCAGGCTTTACCAGACCTTTTTCTACTAAAACCTTCATCCATTTTTTTGCCCTGTCATCACAATGACATGCATAAATTCCTCGCCAACTGCATAGTTTCTCAGGAAACCCAAGAGTTGTTTTAAACTTCAGTTCAAGGAGCTTAATGACCAAATAAACACCGTCTTCTCTTCTTCCACCACCGCCTCCAACAAAGGCATCGACTATGTCATACTTTAAAATTTCATAAATACCCGGATAGTATAAATTACCAAACATATCAAAGCAATTCATTCCTGTTTCTCTTAAGTAATATTCGTACAAATGCTTTTCCGATTTTGCGAAATACCGGGACATGAAATTTTCAAGCTCCAAAGAATCTTCAATATTTATACTAAAGCCAAAATCACTTTCAAGAAAATGAAATTTATCATAAGCATTTAGTGAAGTATCCTTTATCAGAATTTTAATTGCTTTTCCTATTTGTCCGTAATTTATTTTGCCGAACAACTCCTGAATATCGCTTTTCTTATCATCATCTTCCTTTTTTGCCGCTTTTATTGAATTAAACCTGGATTTCAAATTATTAGCCCCGTACATCCCATTGTTTCCTTTCCATCCTTTTACCTTTTTCAATTGCGGGGGAGTGGCTACCGCATAAGTTGCCAAAATTTTATTTACTTGCTCCGTTATGTCACGATCGGTTGTTGTACTTAAAATCGATTTCAGATTATTAATGGTCAATTCAGAACAATTTTTAAATTTCCTGCGATACTTATTACAAATCCCAATTATTCCTAAATCATCAAATAATTTTGTCTTTTTTAAATACAACAACAGACTTCTTTTGTCTGAAACAAGCTCTTTCCACTTACGGGAATAAAACTTATCAAGGATTCTCCCAATAGAATATGTAACATTCCATTCTTCTTCATAAATCAACCCGTAATATTCAACTTCTGTTACAACATCCAGATCCAGGCTTTGAACTAAATAATTCTCCAGGCGATACCTTGACCTATAATTTAAATCTTGTTTTAACTTATTCAAAGAATCCTTTAGCCATCCTGCAGCCTTATAACTTACCTGATTATCCCGGCAATACTGCGTCAGCAAAGCTGTTTGCCTTAAAAACCTGTAGAGAAAAGTTGGCAAGCTATAATTATTATGAATGTTATTTGCTTCATATTCTGATGCCAGTCTTTTTACGGCCAGAGTATCCAACTCTGTCAATTGTACATATGCACCAATAGCAATTGAATCATCCTCCGAATCCAATAACTCAAACAATATCTCTTCTTTTGATTTCTCTCCGGCCAGATCTTTACTATTTTCAAAAAAATTCTTTTCTTCATTCCATTTATAATCCGAATAGTGATTTGTCCAGTAAATCAGGTAATTCAATCTGGCTTTTGCGTAATAATCATCCTTATACAAGAAAGTAATTTTTCCCTTTTCGTCCTGAACCCCTAAATCACTCCTTGTAAGTTTTTTAATTAGGTCAGTAAATTCCTCATCATTAAAATAATACCGGTTAAATCTTGTTCTTTGTTTAAACCAGGCGGATGCTATCCATTTTAATGCCTCGGGGTTTTTGCTGAACAGGAAACCATCAATTTGATCCTCATAGTACCAGTCCGGAAAAGCAGCCTTTCTTACTGTCGTGTCAAACCTCCTTAATTCAAAGTCACTAATCTTTTTTAATTCATAGGCAGCGCTGCGCTCAGTAAGACTTGTCATAAGAAACATGCCGGTCAAATCGTCAAATACCATTTTATCATTATTGAGTATTTTCAAAAAACTCAATGCTGATATGGTTGAATCTATCTTAAATTCATCATCTGTAAACAGGCAATTTTCTTCGATTATTCTTATGGCAATCCTTCTTGCATTATTTGGCCAATTATGATAACCCAGAAATTCCTGCACAAACGTTGTATCATCAAGAAATAAAGCTAATTCTTTTAAACCCGCTATATCACCTGACATAATTTTATTTTCTAACTTATAAAGATGGCTTTTTACGTCTTTCTTTTGTGACAACACATCAAAACAAGAAAAAAATATAAGCAGCAAGAAAACTATCCCTCTCATAAAACATAAATTGATTCAGAAAAATAAAGATTCATTTACTGACTTAGTGGATGCTTGTCTGTTAAATATTACACAAGCTTTATTTAGTTGCAGAATAGAATTACCGAACGTACAAGAGTGCGATGCAATAGACGATGATCCTTCGACAAGCTCAGGACAGCACTGCAGCCGGGCCCACGATAATCTTTTTGGCTAAAGCCATTTTCAAAATTATCAATTACCCCGGCCTGAAGGCCAGGGCAACTGATAAATGACCCATTCACCACTTACTATTCACCATTCACTTTTGCGGCACAAAGATCTGCTTCAGCTGTTCAATCAACATACCATTACCGCTTACACTGATGTTACTGATCTTGTCTGCGATCTTTTCCACGTATTCCATCTCCTTCAGTTTCCACAACATCGCATTATCTTCCATCAGCTTGGCAGTGTTCAGCAAGCTACGGGTGCTGGCGGTTTCTTCACGGCGCATGATAGTATTTGCCTGCGCTTTTTTCTCGGCGATCAATACCTGGTTCATGATCTCCTTTACATCACCCGGCAGGATGATATCACGGATACCGAAACCATTTACTTCAATACCCAATGCGGCCGCTTTTTCTTTCACTTGTTGCAGAACGAAAGGAGCAATGCTCTCTTTCTTATCCAGCAACTCATCAAAGCTGTAACCGGCTACATATTCACGCAGCGCCAGTTGAAAAGCTACATACAATTGTTTATCATACTCCTTGTTTTCCAACACGGCTTTTTCAATATCCGCTACTTTGTATTGTGCCCACGCATTGATACGCAAATTCGCTTTGTCTTTGGTCAGTATCTCCTGGCCGTTTACTTCCAGTTGTTGCTGGCGCATATCCACCCGTGCGATATGAACGGCAATGTTGTTCTTCCACCAATAGTACACACCACTCTCCAGCACTTTGTCAAACCTGCCATCAATGAACAGTATCGCTTTTTCATAATTCTCTACACTCACGTTACGGACATAAGGTGCTACCAGTTTGCTCAGCAGGGTAGCACGGTCAATGTCTTCAGTGATAGCGATCTTGCTGATACCAGCACGAACGAATACATATTGCACAACACTTTTCCAGTAAGTATAACGACCAGCGTTCAATACCTGTTTCAGCAAACCATTCTCGTATTGCAACACGATCTCGTTGTCTTTTACCTCCACTACATGCAGGATACCGGCCAGCGCTTTATCCTGCAACAGGATGTTCAGTTCAACCGGCGCCAGGAATGGTTTGGTGATATCATACACATACACGTCTTCATTTTTCCAGAACCAGTACTTACCTGCCATCAGCATACGCAGGTACTCTCCGTTTTTAAATACCAAACCTACCTGGTAGGCATTTACTTTTACTTTTTTCATTGTTTTAGTTTTGTTTCCCACTAAGTTTTTTCTTTTTGTGTGGAAAAGACTTTCAAATTGTTTTTAATAAAGTCAGCGTTGCCCGCCACCCGGTATTCACGGAAGCAGGTTTTGATCATGCTTATCATATCATTTTTCAACAAGTAACTATTGAAATTTTATCAATAGTTTAGTCGCTGATTAAGTGATACAGGCTGCATCATCGTCGCACTGCCTGCAGGTGCTTACCGGGTTGTTTGACTTGCCCCGGGCTTAAGCCCGGGGCAAGTCAAACAGGCAAGCAACACCAACTTTAACGTTTGTCATCATTTTTTGAGAAGCGATGTACTTCTATGCATCCTACATTATCAGTGTAGTGCTCTAGCCACCTGAGCTATCCAACTTTACAGTTGGAGCAGGAGTCGAACCTGCGACCTTACGGAGCTGCTGCTCTTCCTACTGAGCTACTAGGTTATTACACCCGGGAGGAATCGAACCTCCGCACACAGCGTGTTGGCTGGTATATCCCATTGCAACAATAGCATACAGATAATTATTACGTCTGCACTGTTATGCTTCTTCGAAACATGAACCTGGTTTGTTATCAACAGGTCTATACCAGTCTTGCCGTTGGGCAAGCTTTTGAAAGCCCCTCCCAACCTCCTCAAAGGGGAGGCTTAAGAAGCTCACTATATTTGAAAGAACTTTTCAATTTTCGAACTCCCTAAGCCCCCTTCGGGGGATTTAGGGGGTTTTATTGAACGATCTTATTAGCACAATTCGAACTGGCAAAAGCGTCCGGTTTGGCTCTGAAAGCAAAACCCATCCCGATAATATAACCCATCGCTTCTTTCAATGCATCATTGCTTTTGAAGTTTGGGTTAGTGTTGATATCGGCATGTACCTCCATATCCACACTGTAGCGTGAAAAGATATTGCACAGTGCATAAGCCACTTCAATACTCTTATTCACTTCCATCAGCATCCGTTGTTTGATACTCATCTTTTGCCGGGTGACCTCATTGTGTATATACATGAAACCACCTTTCCCTTTCCTTATGAAGACGATCACGGTTGCAAACTCAGTGACCTTTCCTTTCACCTGGCTATCTGTACCGATACATACCTTCAACTCATGCCCGCTTTCCTTTTCGCGCACCAGTACGTTACTAACTTCATCGGCAATGGGAATTTTTATCCGCTCACCTGATAGTTTTCTCCATTGTTGTTGTTCCTGTTCCATCGTTTTATATTTTATCAACCAGCACGGGCTGAAGGATTCGAACCCTCATCCACAGATTTGGAGTCTGTGTTGTTAGCCAGTTACAATAAACCCGTATTACTATTTCCAGAGCTTTCTCATTCTTTTCCCGATAGTTATCGGAATCATATTTCTTTTTTTCATCTACCTGCGGTGCCCCGTGGAATTGAACCACGATCTCCGGGGTTTCACTCCGGCGCATATACATCCATTCTGCCAAAGCACCATTTGTTTGTGATAAGCATTGACTGATCACTTTTCCTCATCATCGAATTCACTCATCCCAAACAAGGGCGGAGAGTAAAGGAGTCGAACCTTTGTACCGAATTAACGATAGCCTGGGTTTAGCAAACTTGCACATTACCTCTCTGTCAACTCTCCATATAATTCTGCGGAGAGAGAGGGAATCGAACCCCCGATCCGCCCTCCGGCAGACAACTGTTTTCAAGACAGCTTCCTCGACCAACCGGGCTCTCTCCTTTGTGTGAGTGGCTGGACTCGAACCAACTAAACCCGAAGGCAACGGTGTTACAGACCGCCACGACTCTCCATCTTCGTCGCACCCACATTGCGGATGAAGAAAGATTCGAACTTTCAGCCCTCCCGCTAACAACGGGACGCTCTGCCGTTGAGCTATTCATCCATGTTGGCCCGGTGAGACTCGAACTCACAACTCCCGGTGTAAAAGACCGGTACTCTGATCCAATTGAGTTACGAACCACTCTTGTTGCGACTATAGGATTCGAACCTATAACTATCATCATGTAACGATGATCTTCTCCCATTGAATTAAGTCGCACTGCTACCTGCTTCTCATTGCTCGCAGTCGCAATGACGGTGATGACTGAAAGACTCGAACTTTCAACCTTTACCGTATCAGGGTAATGCTCTTAACCATTGAGCTAAGTCATCATTCGTTGCGGTTACAGGATTCGAACCAGTATTTAAGGCTTATGAGACCTTCGAGTTAACCATTACTCTAAACCACAATTATTTCGTTGGCCTGGCTGGATTCGAACCAGCAACCTTTTGCGTATAAGGCAACTACTCTTACCGTTAAGCTACAAGCCAATTCATAGTTGAAGATGAAGAAAGAGTCGAACCTGCCTGTCGACAGGCAGGCTTTCAATCTTCCCATTAGAAACGGGAGGCTTTTCCACTAAGCTATTCATCCGTTTTACTTTCATCCTCTTTAATATTTTTCATTTTACCTGTTAGCTTAACAAGACTCGAACTTGTATCTCTTCATTCGTAGTGAAGTATTCTCATCCATTGAACTATAAGCCATCGTTGGTTGACTTTGGGATTCGAACCCTGATCTTCCGTTGCACAGACGGACACTTTACCGTTAAGCTAAAGCCAACATTTTTCGTCACCGGACTCAGACTCGAACTGAGAACATCACAGTCAAAGTGTGATATGTTAACCATTACACTATCCGGCATTTTTAGTGGGCTTGATGAGATTCGAACTCACACATAATAGTTTCTGAAACTATTGCCTCTTCCGTTGGGCTACAAGCCTTTTTCAATAGCGGTTCGTACGGGAGTCGAACCCGTGGCGACAGATCGACAATCTGTAATGTTAGCCGTTACACCAACGAACCTTGTAATCTGTACGGGAGTCGAACCCGTATTACAAGAATGAAAATCTTGCGTCCTTACCGGTTAGACGAACAGATCTGATTGTATAGCAGGCCGGACTTGAACCAGCACCCTCTCCGTTCCAGGCGGAGTATTCAACCAATTGGAATGCTGCTATATTTTTTATCAAAGAACTTTTGGAAAAGCGTCCCCGTTGCATCTCACGGGGAACGCTTATTTCCTCCTTCTGCACCTAATGCATTGATCATCTCAGATTGAACTCTGCAGGATGAATGACTGTTTCATTTCTTTCATCTGCATTATTGTTGCTTATTTCTTTTCTTTTATTACTAATCACTTCTCCAATGAAATGAATCGCCAGCACAATCATTACAAACTTCATCGTATACCTCCTTTATCTTTTCATTTTGTCAGAGGGCTTTTCCATTTCTTTAGCTATCATCAGCAAGGCCATTCCAAACAGGTGAAATACAAGTGACCATTCCATGATTTAATTTTAAAATACCAATAAAAAGCCCGGTCGTTTTCTGCGACCGGGCTTCCTCTTGGTAAGAACACATTTGTGCTTACTCATGGACATACCACGGCCGTTTATAATTACTATCACTCACATTGCCTATAAGTTCAATACATCTATGCGCCTGCGCATACCAATAGCATCCGGATGATGATAGCCAATCATTCCGCATCGTAAATCGTTTATGTTGTAATGACTTCAGCATTTTTTATTTTTACTGTGATGATAAGATTCAATTCTTTTCTATTTACACAAGTCGTTTCAATTTATTTTTCAAACTTTCAGGCTCTTCGTAAGCCCCTCTTTTGCTTCCACTTCACTCCTCTCTGCGTCGCAATGACGTGGAGGGGTTTGGGGAGACTGGCCATAAAAAAACCCCGCAATCTCTTGCGGGGCCTGTATTTGACAGAATTCGTTATTTCAACTTATTCAGCATATATACATGCCCCGCACCTGGCATAGTCACCTTTTGGACTAAACCAATTCGCTGTTTCAATATGTGATAGTATGCGTTGCATGTTTTTGTTTTGCATTGCAAAGATGACAATAATTTTTTGATGATGCCAAATTTTTATGCGTGTATTTTTTAAAAAATATTTCCCTGCCACTTTATTTCCGCGATTTCAATTTCTCCGTACTGGTTATCCATCACTACATTTTCAATACTTATCTCCTGGTTGCCGCTGCCGAAATTTTTAAATGTTCTTATCCTGATAACCGAGGGTATCCTGCCCGGTGATGAGTAAGAATCGTAATAATTCACCCTGAGCCTGTATTTTCCATCCGGCGCTTTTTTGATCTGGTATTCAAAGGGGTTGCTGTAGTACCAGTAGTATCCCGGCTGAATAGTTCCCCCGTTCTTTGTAACAGGATGGGAATAAGAGCAGGTTTCATTTCCCGGCTCGTTGATGCTTACGTTACTCATATTCCCTTTGTTGCAATCTACTATTATCCGCATATCAACAGCCAATGGTTTTATGATGGCAGCCGGTATGGAAGAAATATCAAGGATATGTTTATACAATGAAATAATGGCATTCATTTCGTTCAGCATCACCGCTTTTGTATAAAGATTGATTGATTCCTGTTGCCCTGTATTCATTGTAACAGCGCCATACAATATGTCCACCGCCTGCTGGTAATTTCCCTGCTGGTAATGTGCCCAGGCAAGATCACGGTAAAAATTCAGGTTAAATGAATTGTCCTTTATCAGTTGATCGTAGATTTTTACCGCTTCATCAAACTGTTGCCAGATCTCCAGTACATAAGCCATAGCGATCAGTACCTGCCGGCTTCCATTAGCAGCTTCCGCTGCATTCATCAATATATCAAACGCTTCTTTTGTAAAGCCGCTTTCAAATACATGCTGCGCCGCGTCAAAATAAAATCCGGCATCCCCGCCATACTGTTCACGCAACCTCTCATACACACCCATCTTTTCTTTGACAGGTGTCTCTTTCATCTCCTGCAGGTATTCCACGTCTTCCATATCCTTCAGGCGATACGGTTTGTTGTTATAACGGTTATAATTGTTCTTCCCTTTCTTTGAATTAATAATGATAACACCATTGGCAGCACGGCTTCCGTATATAGCTGCAGCAGATGCATTTTTTAAAACAGTGATATAATCAATATCATGCACATTGATAATATCGTTGATATTCCCCGATACCGGTATGCCGTCCAATACATATAGCGGTTGATTATTATTACTGACCGAACTCATACCCCGTATAGTAATATTTGCTGAATTTCCGGGAGTGCCCATTACATCCGTTATTTGCATTCCGGGCACCCTTCCCTGTAACACCTGCTCCACTGTTGTAGCGGATGAAAATATATCTTCTGAACGGATACTTGTCACAGCGCCTGTCAGATCTCTTTTTCTTGATGCCCCATAACCAACTACTACTACTTCATCTAAAAAATTATCACCGGTAATATTCAGACCTGCTATCCTTCCAGCCAGTTCTTTACTTGCATCTTGCTGACTACCTGCAGCAGAAGTTGTACTGCTGTAATTTATTTTATCGAATTCTGTACGGTTTAAAGTGATCAGTTGCTCATGTGCATCCCATTTCCTGATGCGGTCATTATAAACATTCACCACATTATTAAGAATATCAAATTCACCAGCGGTTTCGAGTTTCTTTCTTTCAAAGCGTGTATCCCTTTTTACATAATTCATCTTTTCACATTCCTGTTCCAGTTCTTTAGGCGGCGTAATATTATATTTTACATAATCTTCTGTTCTTTCCAGGACAATGTATGCCGTATTAGGAGTCACCACTTTTTCCTGGAGGCCAAAATCAATGATACTGCTCCATTGGTAACTGCGGGTGATCCGGTCAAAATTATCCAGCATCGTTATTCTGTCAATTGCAGATACAGGGCATTGTTGATTTGTATTCAAGACTATTTTCTCCGTATTGTTAATGCGGTTGTTATTGCCATAATGAAAATACAATGTGTCCATCCCATTGCCTACCGTTCCATTGATCAATAATGACTGGGTACGCTTCAGCGGCAGGCTTTGCTCTGTGATCACTTTACCGCTGGAAGATGTAATATTCAGCAACCAGTTCTCCGCTTTGCTGCTTGTGGCAACAGCCGCACTCATCGTTGTCTTATTCAGGTCTATGACTTTGCCACCACTGGCACCGGTTACCTGCCGCAATGCTTCCAGGTTAGCCGTGTTAGATGTATGCACGCAATAAACAAGACCTGCACCGGTTTTTGGCTTACTCGTTCCATAGGTATTATTTCCATCAGTAAACAGCATGAACATATCAGCATCCATGCCCGTGAGATCAATACTGCCTAACTGTGTAGCGCCATCGTAGTTTATGCTTTGCAGGTATTGCTGCCAGCGGCTGTTGAAATTATTCTCCGTGTAAAAAACAGCGGTGTTCAGTAATTTATAATTAAAAGGAATAATGGTTAGCTGCACAACATTATGAAAGGAAATAAATTGTTTCAAGAAACTGATCTCCCTGTTTATATCCCTTTTAGCCAGCGAAGCCGAAGCATCCCAGAAAACAGTAAGCCGTTTAGGATGAATCTCATATTCATCAGCAAAAGCAGGCTGAAACCGCATGGCAAAATGAGTTGATTGATCTACTGCTTTGGTACAAAGTTCTGTCTTTGATAAAACAGGCAGGGAAAAAGCAACGGGACTTTTCAGCATACTATTCTCAGCAGTCCATGACAGATGATGATATTCATTTCCTCCCGTAAAATTTTGTTGTGCGATCAATCCGGGACGTGTTGCCGGTTTTGTATTTCCATTGACAGAAATATTCAATTTGAAATACCGGACAGTATCACTGATAAATAAGGGGAGTGAATAAAGCAGTTCACTTTTATCCTGTGTTAATACCTGCTGAATGGTCATGGTCACTTTGCGGCATCCTTTTGCCGGTACCGGGTAGATGCGGAGACTGTAATGATCCGCGTATTCCATCGTCAGCAAGGCAGGGTCAATTCGTTTACCCACTATTGAATTATAAGCATTGGTAGCTTTCCATTTCTCTTCGATAGATCCGTCCCGGTATTTGCCATTTAGGCCAAGCTGAAAACCGGTGATCACCTGCCCGGGCTTCAATTCAAAACGGTGCAGGCCTTCTATCTCCTGGTTGTTGGGATTGCAGAACTCCATTTCAATAAACGTGGTAGCCGTAAACATATCGGCTTTAATATCAATAGAGCAGCTTTTCAACTGCATGGGCTTATCCCATTTTTGCTGGGCGCAAACTTGTATAACGCTGAAAATAAGTGTGCTGATAAATAATATACTCTTCCGCATAAGCCAGGTTTTGTAGAATGGATGCGGGCTTGTTAAGGATTGCATAAAGAAATTCCTAAGCGCTGAAAATATTTCTTCCGGGTATGTAATACAAATGAAAGTCGCATCCGCTTAGTACATAAAACGTACATATGCGAAACGCATTTATTTTTTCAGTAATGGCTATTTTGGTACTGTCTTCTTTCAACAGTAAAAACGATATGACGAACAGTTATCAAAAACCCGGTGATACAATTGTAACGCTGGACACGCATAAATGGTACCTGACCACCATCTATAAACCGGACGGCTATACACAGGTATTGATACGGAAAGCCTTTATCAGTTTCCAAACAGAGAATGGAAAGATCGGTGGTAACGGAAGCTGCAATTCATTTGGTGGGAAACTTACCGTTGACGGCGACAAGCTCCGTTTTGGTAATATCTTTTCTACCAAAATGTATTGTGATAATGTGCAGTCAATAGAAGATGATTTTTTCAGGGAGTTGCAGAAAGTGACGAGGTATGAGATAAAGGAGAAAAAGTTGTTGTTGTTTAATGAAAATAAGTTGTTGCTGGAGTTTGAAGTCTGATCAAAAAAATCTCAAAAATTAATTCCGGCGATTTTAACTTCAGTGATGTACCAATAGCCAAATTCTTCATCAAGTTCAAGAATAACTTTCCAATCACCCGAAAGGGGATGTTTATTTAAGTTACTAATTGCTGTTAAAGAATAGGTGCCTGTAACAGTGCTTGATTTATCATTTACTGAACAATTGCTTGCAGACAATTCAGTTATTTCAAGATCGTCGTAAGCCATTTTGAACGTATTAACAATATTCCTTAACTTATCTACTGATAATAGAAAACGGTCATTTAAACGCAAATTATCTTTCCGGAAATTATGCGTCCATTCCATGGGCTCTTTCTTAAGAATATATTTTATACACTCATCTGTTGCAGTTTTTGTATTGTCGTAAACCGGATCAGGATGAAACTCATCATAGATGAAGCCATGCATCATTCCCGGAATATTCATATCACCCATTTTATATTTAAATAATTCCTCAGTGGTAAATCTGTACAATTCCCTAGGTGCTATATTGGGACTGCATACATCAAGGCTTATTTGGTATTGATTCAAATAGGCTGATAGCTGATGCCAGGCAGTATCTATTTCTTCATCCGGGATTTCAGCGACTGGTTTAAACCGGGCAGGCTTTTCTATTTTATCAAAAACGGTAATATATTTTGGATTATGAGATTGCTTTTCAAATTCCGCAATGTAGTTGAGAAATTCATTTTCAATTTCCGGCGGAAGCTCACTATTTTTTTCCATATTACTGAACGACGCACCTTTCTCCAGCATCAGTTTCATTTTCAAAAAATCATTTTCTGCTTTTAATTTCTCTTCTTCATTCAGCTGGTTAAAGTATTCCATATAAATAAATTTTATACTGAAAATACTTAATTACTAACAAATTTTCCTTTCCCTGTTTTTTCATTGCTGAATAAATTATTTTTCACCATAAAAATAAGAATATCATGGCAACATACGGACGCACCTGGTGGGGAGAGCAATGGCTTAAAGCATTGGACAGGATAGATTTTACTAACCGCTTAGACCGGGGACGCAGCTATGCCAATAAAGGCATGGTGGCTTCTATAAAAATAACAGAGAATATGGTGCAGGCCAAAGTAAAAGGCAGTCAGCCCAAACCTTATGATGTTGCCATTATAGTGCCGCCTTATTTTGACGAAGAAAAGAAAATTTTTATTGATGGGATAAAATCAAACCCATTAGCGCTTTCACAATTGCTCAACCGGCAACTGCCGCAGGAACTGATGGAGATTGCCGAAAAAAATAAAATCAAGATATTTCCCCAAAGCTGGCAGGACATCAAACTCAATTGCTCCTGTCCGGACTGGGCTGTTCCCTGCAAACATTTAGCCGCTGTTATTTATACAATCGCTAACGAGATAGATCAAAATCCTTTTCTTGTTTTTAACATGCACCGGTTTGATATCGTAAATGAACTGGCGTTTCACCGTATACAGTTGCAGGAGTTGGAATCGGAAACTGTTTTCTCTATCAATGATTCTATTTCGGAAAAAAGAATTGCCCCAATAAAAGATATGAAGAAGCCGGAAACACCCGATTTTTCACTCATAGAAAATTTACTGGCTTCCTTACCTCTTTTATTTACTTCCAACCCGCTGTTTTATGACAGTGATTTTAAACCCATCATCCAGAACCATTATAAACGCCACGCTAAATATGAAGCTGTTTATCTCGCCGATATAAAAAAAGAAAAAGCGGTATTGAGCAATGATTACAGGCATTATATGTATGCCCTCATCGCACATGAAAACGGGAACATAATTATTGCCGCTAAAGACATCAATGAAAAAGTTTACCCGGTTGATCTTTCTGCCCTGCTGATACTGCTGGCACAAACAGAAAGCAAACACCTAGATAATTACACGCCTTCTTTTATTTTGCTGTATCGCTGCTTCCGGTTTTGCAATATATTGGCTGAACGTGGCGCCTTGTTACCACGCCTTTTCAAAGCGGGTACAAATGGCTATAGCATACAATGGGTACCGGCTATAGTAAATGCCAGTGTAAAAAAAGTATTTGATGATTTATTAAAATGGTACCCGCTTGATTTATTGCAAATAATAATCCCCGGCACAGCAACAGGAAAAACAGTTGCAAAAATTAAACAAAAATTATTACCGGCAAATCCCGGTGAAGCGCTAACGTTAATTTGCAGCCTTTTTACTACTTATTCTGTACAGCGGTGCTACAATAGAGTATGGCGCAGTGTCAAAGCAAGCAGCCCGGTAAATACGAAAGTAAATGAACTGTTTTTTGACAATGCCATTCACCGTTTTGAAAGTTTTTCAGAAAAAGAAATTCCCAATACTATACAGTTATGGCTTAGCCGTTTTAATATTACAAAGAAAGATTTCTCTCCCGTATTACAGGTACATGAAACTGACGATAATAATGGATTTGAAGTAGAAGTGTTGGTAAAAGATATTAAAGCCCCGCTCCTGCCGGTAGAAAGTTTGTCCGCGTTTATGCTACGAAAAAGCGACAAACAACTTTCTGTATTAAAAGACCTGCAACTATTATCGTATTACCTGCCTGAATTAAATAAAAGCATCGCCTCCGGCGGAAAAGAAAAGTTGTTGTATAGTTCGCAAACTTTTGCTGAAGTACTTACAGGTATATTGCCCGCCATCCGTCTTTTCGGCATCCAGACATTATTGCCTAAAAGCCTTCAGCAATTATTAAAGCCGAGGGTGACGCTTTCGCTGACAGCAAAAGGAAAGAACAAAAAATATTTTTCATTGGAGGGCCTTTTGGAATTTGACTGGAAAGTATCCATGGGAGATGCCTTTTTAAGCAAGGAAGATTTTATACATCTTTCAAAACAATCATCCGGACTGGTGAAAATCCGTGACCAGTATGTCATGATGACCCGGGAAGAAATAGAAAAAGTAATTCAAAAACTGGCCCAGCCTACGGCACCCAAAGCTTTTGCTTTATTGCAGGCGGCATTAAGCAACGACTATGAAGGGGCGCCGGTGCAAATAGATGAAGCGCTGAAAAATAAAATAAATGAACTATTAAAAGCCGAAGCCACTGCATTGCCCATACAATTAAATGCAACTCTGCGGCACTACCAGGAACGCGGCTATAGCTGGTTATATAAAAATGCGCAGTTAGGTTTAGGCTCTTTACTCGCCGATGATATGGGATTGGGAAAAACGCTGCAGGTAATTACCGCTTTGCAAAAATTTAAAGAAGAGGGTGTTTTAAAAAACAAATCAGCATTAGTAATCGCACCGGCTACATTACTCAGCAACTGGAAATCGGAGATAGAAAGGTTCGCACCTGTATTAACCGCCACAATATTTCATGGCGCTGCACGCGATGCTGATTTTAAAAATACAGATGTAGTGATAACCACATATGGGATTTCCCGGACAGAAAATGAACGGCTGTCCAAACAACCCTGGTATGCGCTAATAATAGATGAAGCGCAAAATATCAAGAACGCAGAAACAGCGCAAACCAAAGCGGTAAAGAAAATAAAAGCGAATATTAAAATCGCCATGAGCGGCACACCGGTTGAAAACAGGCTGATGGAATACTGGAGTATTTTCGATTTCGCCAATCCCGGTTATCTCGGCAATACCACCTGGTTCAATGATGAATATGCAAAGCCTATAGAGCTTAACCAGGATAAGAAACGTTTGGAAAAATTCAAACAAATCACTTCACCATTTATCATGCGGCGTGTAAAAACGGATAAGGCTGTCATCAGCGACCTGCCTGATAAAATTGAAAATAACCAGATCTGTAATCTTAGTAAAGAACAGGCGGCCTTATACAAAAGCATTACGAAGGATATGATGGAAGAAGTGGAGAATGCGGAAGGCATCAGCAGGCGTGGGCTTATTTTAAAACTGCTGACTATTTTGAAACAGGTATGCAACCACCCCTTGCAATATTTAAAAAATGATACAGAAGTAAAACCGGAACAGTCGGGCAAAATGATGTTGCTGCTGCAGTTATTAGAATCCATTTATGAAACCGGTGAAAAAGTTTTGATCTTTTCCCAATATCGCGAAATGGGGGATTTATTAAGAACTGTGATCTATGAACACTTTGGTAAAAAAGCGTTGCAATTGCATGGTGGCTGCACCCGGAAGGAAAGAGATGAAATGGTAAAATCATTCCAGTCAAATCCGTTAAGCGATACATTTATATTGAGTCTGAAAGCCGGTGGCACCGGGTTGAACCTTACTGCCGGCAACCATGTAATCCATTATGACCTTTGGTGGAACCCGGCCGCAGAGGCACAAGCAACAGACAGGGCATTTCGTATCGGGCAACAAAAGAATGTAATGGTGCACCGTATGATAACCAAAGGCACCCTTGAAGAAAAAATAGATGACATGCTACGCAGTAAAAAACAGTTGGCAAATCTTACTGTTGCAACAGGAGAAAAATGGATCGGGGAATTAAGTGATAAAGACCTGAGGCAGTTAGTGGCATTGGGTGAATAAAATAATAACTATTGCTGTTAATTCATAGTGTCATACCAGAAAACGACTGGGCCAATTTAAAAAGCCAATTGATATTACTTTTATTCAGATAAGAATCCTGTTCTAAATTTTCAGAAGCTGATTTCTTCCAGAACTGGCATTTCATCGTATGTTCTTCCGTTGAGCACTCTTCCTGTTTTCTTTTTATTGGTGCCACCCCATTGTTTAAAGAAGAATGCAACTTTAGCTTTTTCACATTGCTGCTGAATATCGAGCACCCAGTCAACATTCATTGGCCGGGGTTTTCTGCCGCTTTCACCACCAACAATTACCCAATCAATTTTTTTCAAATTCATTTTTGGCAAGGGGCCAATTAAAGGTTCAAGGGAAAGAAACTTAGTTCTTGCGTTTGTCCTGCGCAAATCAACAATGCGGTGTTTTACTTTTTCATCTTCTACTGAAACACCCATCCATATATTATGTGTCCAGTTCAGGCTCTTATGATATTTTACTAAAACATCTGATCGCTTGGTCAACACCTGAAAAGTATGCTGCGGGTTCTCATTCATGGTCTTAAAAACCCGTTGAATAAAAGCAAGTGGTACATCTTTATGAAACATATCACTCATCGAGTTTACAAAGACGATCTTTGGCGATTTCCAGCCATAAGGAATCAGTAAAGCATCTTCATGTAATCTCAGTTTGAAACCATCTTTATATTTATCTATTCCCATTGCCTGTAAACGGCGGGACATGACTTCAGCATAACAATATTTACAACCTGCAGAGATTTTATCGCAGCCTGTTGTCGGGTTCCAGGTCATTTCGGTCCATTCGATGCTTGATTGTGCCATACTAGAATAATGTTTGTTGATCAATGTGATACTTCTGGATCTCAGAAAAGAATTTATTCCCAAGTGGATTTTTGGAATAAAAAGCTAGATAATACAATGATAAATTATACTCATCCGCATCTACCTTTGGCTTAAGCCCTTCATTCTTGACCTTGTAGCCAAGTTTTTTCATATTCTCATCATAAGTATCAGCAATAAATTTTATAAACTCCTCTTTTCTTGTCTCCCCCTTTTTAAAAGAATCTCGCCAATCTGCTTTCTTAATGTATAAGTCAATTACTTTACTTTCCTCAGTAATGAAGTTATGAAGGTTTCTATTCGCATTCATCATTAAAGCAAGCAAAATCAGAAAATCAACTTTGCCCACTTTAGATATCTTCTCTATTGTCTCAAAATGAAGATTCAAAGAAAATGGATCAACAAAACAAAAAGAGATAGTAGATGACCCTAATTTTCTTATTTCTTCAATGACATTAGTGACTATTTCATTGGAGTCGCCTTGCATAAATAAAATATCTTTTTCAGGATGCTCTCTTCTTGCCCTTATTTCGAGAGCAGATATTTTTTCTTGTTCCATTTCACAAAAGATATATTTTGTAAATGGTGTAGGAATAGAAAGTGAAATTAAGGCAGATGACTTCAATATTTTATTCTTCCCTTTTATTGGAACATATTCTGCGCCAGCAAATAAATCAACATAAACCCGATTTGTGAATTTATTTTTTATTCCCGCATTAAAAATTTCACAATAGCCTCCCATAAGACTATACTTTTTTTCTGACCAAGATCCTACAGGTTCAGGTAGTTTGAAGCCATCGTTTTCTACTTGAATAATTGGATTAAATTTTCTTGACATAGATATATAAGGTTAATCATAATACGCTATGCTAATGTAGCCTATTTCTCAAAACAAACTCCCCTGTTCCCCCGGCCTCCTGAAAATGCTCGTATCCAAACTCCAATCTTCCGCATTCATTCCATACAGCTTTCCATATTTTTTATACTGCTGTGCCACCATCTGTGCGATATTTCCTTCGCCCCGCATACGTACTCCCCAGCGGGTATCATTTACTTTTCCATCATGGCTTTGCTCTACCAGGTGCCAGACCTTATCCGCCCTGTCCGGGAAATTCTTAAATAACCAGTCATGAAATAAGAATTTGATAGCTCCATTCAACCGGATAAATGTATAGGCTGTGAAGGTGGCTCCATTATCCTTTGCCGCTTTCATGATGCGCTGCATCTCGTGTTCATTTAACCCCGGTATCATCGGTCCCATCATGATACCCATGCGTACACCGGCACTGCTCAGTTCATTGATCACTTTTAATTTTTGTTTGGCCGTTGTGGTTCTTGGCTCCATCGTGCGGCGGAGGTCTTCATTAAAAGAGGTGATGGACACCATCGCCGATACCAGTCTTTTCTTTGCCATCTCCTGCAGTACATCTTTATCTTTTAATATCCATGAGTTTTTTGTAAGTATGCCTACAGACTGGTTGAACTCGTTGCACACTTCCAGCAAGCCCCTTGTCAACCTGTATTTCTGTTCTGCGGGTTGATAACAATCCGTATTGCCGCTGAGCATAATTGGAGTAGCATCCCATTTAGGATGCATCAAAAATTTCCGCAGCAGTTGTGGTGCGTTTTTCTTTACAATGATCTTTTGTTCAAAATCAAGCCCGGCGCTGTAGCCCCAGTACTCATATACATTACGGGCATAGCAATCGATGCCGCCATTCTCGCAACCGGCGTAAGGATTCATACTGTAACTCATTCCCACATCCGGGCTTTCTACTTTATTAACGATGGTTTTTGATTCCTGTTCCAGGTATTGTGTAGGTACATTTTCTTCAGTCCAGTCATCAATACCTTCTATATGTTCCCGTGTCCGTTCATCTTTCAGGAAACGGTTTTTGGTATTGTATTGAGCGCCACGACCTGCCAGGTACTGTTCTGGCTTTTCCACTTTATCATCATCAGTGGAGGCGTTAGGATCTTCATGTTTTTTGGGAGTTACTTTAAAATGGTCTTGCTGTAGTTTTTCTGACATCACAATTCGTTTATCACTGTTATATAATAAATACTGCTTCAGTAAATACAAAAGAGAAAGGAGAACAAAGAGTCTTTCCTCCTCATCATACCGCACATCATCTTACTCTTTGTTCTCCTTCTGTCGCACTTCACCTACCCCACTTTTTAGCTTTCCCGTTGGGTAACTATCGGGAAATGTTTTGAACCACAGAGACACTAAGCCACAAAGACACGGAGAAAATTATCAGAACATTTCAAAACTAACTTTGTGCCTTAGTGCCTCTGTGTTTTGGTGTTTCAACGTTTTATCATATTACCATACGCTTAATTCCTTCTTTCATTAATGGCACATTAAAATTTAAAATAAACCCAAGCCTGTTACTATTTAGTTTTAGATAACTTAATACCTGGGCCTCCCAAACAGGATGATAGTACTCCTGGGCCTTTAATTCCACAACTACCAACTTATCAATTAATATATCAATGCGAAGGCCTTCATCAATAACTATTTTATCATATTGTAACCGAACTATTTTTTGTCGCTCGAAAGGAATTTCTCTTTTCGAGAGTTCATAACAAAAGCATTTCTCATATACACTCTCCAGCAATCCTGGGCCTAATGCCTTATGAATACAAACAGCAATGTCAACTACCTGACTTGCTAACCAATTTTCCCTTTCAGTTAATGGTTTAAACATTTCCTTTTCTTTTAGCCGAATAATTCTCCCTGCTTTGTTGTTACCGGGAGATTCCGGAACTCAAACCGATTGGCTATATGATACTTCATTTCGCCAACAGGCCGCTTTAATAATAGCATAGCATCCGCGATAAACCGCCCGGTAAAATGTTTGTTACTGTATTCCAGCCATCCCTTTTCATATTGCCAGGGTTGTAGTTTCCGGGCGATGGTAAGGTGCGGCTCCATGATGAAGTGAGGTTTGTTATCATCATTCAGTTTCATCAACCGTTGTCCTTCGCTGCGTATTTCTTTTATTAGCCCCTGTACAGGAAGCTTACTGACCACATTAATATATATGGTATGCGAAGGGAAGCTGCCAAAATCTTTCAGTTCCACTTTGAAAGGCGGATAACCCATGCCCACCAGTTTAAGCCGGTTGATGATCCTTTCTTCCATCATCTCATACTGTACAAAGTTTACTAATGTCACATGAGGTTTCCCCCATTTTGCATACTCAGACTGGTAATCTGTGGCAAACTTCTTTTTCACTTCGACGATTTTATTCCACAACTCTTCATGCGGACTTAGTACCAGCAAATACTCGTACACCCGGTAACCGGGAATAGTGTTGATAATAGTTTTCATAACTCATCCATTTTGAGATTAAAAATATACTTACCCATTCTCTTAGCATAAATTTACTAAATTATTTAGTTTTACAAAATATTTTTATGAACTTTATTTTTAAAATGTATAGTTATGGACGGGGAAGAATTTTATGGCGCTGCCTACAAGGGTTCAAAACAATTTAAACAGCAGGAAGTAAAGACGGCGAATGCAACAGGCTTTGGCGCTGCCGCTGATGATTATATGGAGCGGGGGATTGATCTGAACGAGGAACTGATCAAAAACAAACCGGCTACTTATTTCTTCCGTATGAAAGGAGATGCCATGCGGGAAGCCGGCATTTTTGATAAAGATGTACTGATCGTGGACCGGTCATTGAAACTGGCAAACGGGAAAATCATTGTCGCCGTATTGAATGGCGAATTAATAGTGCGGCGGTTTCATAAGAATTTTTCTTCCATATTCTTAATCCCGGAAAACAACCGGTATAAAACTATCAACCTGGCGGAGTTTAGCGATTTCACGATGTGGGGAGTGGTGACCTATGTTATTCATGATGTTTTGGGCTAAAGCCCATTGTTGACCTTTTCTCTTTATTTATTAGTCCCGCCCTGAAGGGCGGGGCAAGCCAGGGCAGAGTAAGTCAGGAGTAATGCATGATTTGCTCAGGCTTTCAAGCCTGAGATAAGAGTAATGATAAATGTGTCTAAAAATTGGCTTTAGCCATAAACCTGTTAATTATGGGATATACAAAAATCTGGGTTCACCTTGTATGGGCTACTAAAAGACGCGAACCATTACTTACAAAAAATATAAGACAAAAAGTATTTACCCATATCAGGGAAAACGGGCGAATAAAGAATATTCATGTTGACTTTGTAAACGGGCATATTGACCACGTTCATGTTCTTATTTCCCTTGATGCAGATCAGGCGATTTCAAAAGTGATGCAACTTATCAAAGGAGAAAGCTCATTCTGGATCAATAAGAATAAACTGGTTTCTGAAAAATTTGAATGGCAGGATGATTATTTCGCTGTGTCAGTCAGTGAGTCCGGAGTAAACAGGGTAAGAGAATATATCAAAAACCAGGAGCAACATCATGAAAAGAAAACATTTCAACAGGAGTATGATGAGTTCATGGAGAAATATGGATTTGTATTGATGAAGGGTTAAAAGCCTTTGTTATTATTTATTCTTCCCCGCCCTGAAGGGCGGGGCAAGTCAGGGCGGGACAATGCATGACTTGCTCAGGTCTGAAGACCTGAGATCAAAATTGGAAATGAATAACCAATGAGTTTTAGCCCTCAACTTAATCTAAGATGAAAGCAATAGTTGACTGTAATAATTTTTATTGTTCCTGCGAAAGGTTATTCAAACCTGGCCTGGACAACAAACCTGTTATTGTATTAAGCAATAATGATGGGTGCATCATCTCCAGAAGCAATGAAGCCAAAAAGCTGGGCGTAGAGATGGCCGGGCCTTTTTTTAAAGCCAAACCACTGATACAACAACATGATATCGCTGTTTTTTCTTCTAACTATAATTTATATGGCGACCTGAGCTGGCGGGTAATGGAAACATTGCGGATGATGCTGGGTAAAAAAAATGTCGAAGTTTATTCTGTTGATGAAGCATTTATTGACCTGAGCATTTTCCCCGAAAATGAACTACAGGCTGTTGCAGAAGAAATAAAAACAACCGTTGAAACATGGACAGGTATAAAAGTATCCGTAGGCGTCGCCCCTACCAAAGTACTGGCGAAAGTTGCCAACCGCCTGTCAAAAAAATATAAACAACAATACGATGGCGTGATGGTGCTGGACAGCGAAGAAAAAATAATCAGTGCATTGAAACAAACAATGGTGGGAGATATCTGGGGTGTTGGCTGGCAGTATGCGCAAAAGCTGAAAGAATACTGGAGTATTTATGATGCCTTACAATTAAGTCGCATGAGTGAAGAGTTTGGAAAAACACACCTTGGGGGGGTGATGGGTGTACGCCTGATCAAAGAGTTAAGAGGTGAACCTGCAAAAGATATGGAAGATGAACTGGTCAGTAAAAAAATGATCGCTACTACAAGGATGTTTGGCAGCCCGGTTGGTGATATTGCTTCGATAAAAGAAGCCATCGCTACTTATACTTCAAGAGCCGCTGAAAAATTGAGAAGGCAATACAGCGCTGCCAAAATGATCAGCATTTTTATAGTAACGAAAGACCAGGATCACATGCTCAATTTTAAAAAATATGGCACGATAAGTACATACACTACCTTACCCGTAGCTACTTCGTTTACCAATGAATTGATCAAACCGGCTGTACAATTGGTGGATCAATTATACGAAAAGGGGCAATTGTATAAAAAAGCCGGTGTTATGCTGAGCGGTATTGTTCCGGATATGTCCATCCAGGGCAATTTATTTTTACCCGGCTCAAAGAATTCAGAACGAAAGCTGATGGATATGATGGATAATATCAACTTCAGCCAGCGGGATGATGTACTGAAGTTCGCGGCATCAGGCACGGACCGTAACTGGAAAATGCAACAGAATCATTGCAGCAAACGCTATACAACAAGATGGAATGAATTATTCAAAGTTCATTAATCAAACAAGCCCTTCTGTTTCGGCTTTGGCTTTGGTAATGAATTGCTATCAATAAACTTCGGTTTGATCAGATTCAACCCGCATTCCTTATTCATTTTATCAACTAAATAAACGGTAAGTTCAGGCGATGTAGCTTCATCATGCATGTGCATAAAGAAATACAACTCCTGCAAACCATGATCCAGCCAGTGTTTCATTCTCTTCACCCATACATCCGTCCTGGTAAAGTCAGAAGTATGCAGGCTGTTACCTACATACCGAATAAATACTTTTGGAACAGTCAGGCGCATGTGAGCGCAATCCCTTCTCCCGGCTGTATCAGTAATTACGGCTCCCATATTATGCTCATGAAGAAATGCGAACATATCTTCCCTGTCTTTTTCTTTAGCAAACCAATCCGGGTGACGAACCTCTAAAAAGAATTGCAGGTCGGTGGGCAATGAGGCGAGATAGGTAAATAACTCATCTTTTCTTTTAGGAGAAAAGGTATCACTGACCTGTACGAAAATGGGACCGAGATGCTCTTCAAAAGCAACTATACCACGGAAGAATTCATTAGTGATAAAATCTTTTCCTTTCAAACTTCCGCGATGAGTCACTCCCTGGTACATTTTTGGACAAAAAACGAAATCCTTTCCCTTAGCTTTCTCTGCCCACTTACGGATACCCGCTTCTCCATATACTTTATAATGCGTTGCATTTAATTCAATAGAATTATAATGTTCAACATAATGCTGTAAAAAATCCTTTTCTTTTGTTTTAGGCGGATATATTTTCCCTACCCACTCCACCCTGCCCCATTTGGCACAGCCCAAATAAATTTTGGGATCTTTGGCAGGCTTGCCTTTCAATATTTTTTTATTATCAGCCGGCTCCTGTGGCAAACTGAAATCAACCTGGTTCAATTCATTTTCCGGTACCCTTCCAAATTCCATATCATGATTTTATAATTACAAATGTAATTGTGTAACTTGAAACTAATACCGGCTTATGCGATTATTAGTAGTTTTTATACTGCTTGCTAATGCGGCCTTTTGCCAGCTACGGCCCAATGTACTTTATATCATGAGTGACGATCATGATAATGATGCGATCAGTGCTTATAACAAACAGTTTATTTCCACACCCAATATTGACAGGCTGGCTAAAGAAGGGATGAAATTCACTAAAGCGTTTACCGGCAATTCGATCTGCTCCCCTGCTAGGGCTACATTGCTTACCGGGCAGCATTCTCACAAGAATGGAGTAAAAAATAATTTCACCAGGTTTGATTCTTCTAAAACAAACATCGCCCATATACTGGAAAATGCGGGTTATCAAACCGCTGTTATCGGGAAATGGCACCTGCATTCCTATCCTGCCGGTTTTGATTACTGGAAAATATTACCAGGACAGGGGTTGTATTTTGATCCACGCATAATAAACATGGCGGGTGATACCATTACGGAGAAAGGATACGTTACAGATGTGATCACGGACGATGCTATTAACTGGCTCAACCAGCGGGATAAGAATAAACCTTTTGTTTTATTGTTTCATCACAAAGCGCCGCACAGGAATTTTGTTCCTTCTTTAAAATACCTGGAACAATATCATACAAAGGCATTTCCAGAACCGGCTACACTATATAATGATACAGCGGGACATGGCAGCGCCTGGCGTATTCAGACTATGGGTATATTACCAGTCATGAAACTTTGTGGTGACCTGAAAGTAGATCCCGGATATTTAATGGACATCCCAGAACTGAAGCCTGATGCGGTTGATATAGCCACTTATAATGCTATTATGAACCGGATGCCGGATAGTGAACGGGAACGTTTCAAAGAAATATACGCGGAAAGGGGAAGGTTGATCCGGGATAAAAAATTAGCGAGAAACGAATTATTAAAATACAAGTACCAATGGTACATGCAGGATTACCTGGCTTGTGTTGCATCCATTGACGAAAGCATTGGACGGATATTAAATTACCTGGATGAAAATAAACTGAGCAACAATACAGCCGTTATCTATACCAGCGACCAGGGATTTTATTTAGGAGAAAACGGTTGGTTTGATAAACGTTTTGCGTACGATGTATCTATGCAAACGCCATTGATTGTAAGATGGCCGGGCTATATCAAACCCAATTCGGTCACCAATACGCTTGTTCAAAACATAGATTTTGCTCCTACCATATTAGATATAACCGGCACTAAAGTCCCGCCATGGATGCAGGGAGTAAGTTTGAAACCCATACTGACAGGAAAAATTAAAGACCTGTCACGAAAGTATCTTTACTACCACTATTATGAATTCGGGAAAGATCATACCGTTATTCCTCATCTTGCCATAAGGGGAGAACAGTATAAGCTCATTTATTTTTATACGGTTAATGAATGGGAACTATATGATCTGAAAAATGATCCGGCAGAACAAAACAATATTATCAGGTCGCCAAAACAGCAGGCCATTATTAAACAACTGAAGACAGAGCTAAACAAACTGCGGGACCAGTATGATGATCATGAGCCCGCCGGAGAATTAAACTGATCTGTAATTAGTCGCCCGGGGTTACTCCACAGAAAAAGTGGCAGTGCCAAAAACAGCATTTCCTTTTTTACTGATACCTTCCAGCACAACAATAAACTTTCCTTTTTGATCAGATGTATAGAATTGCAGATTCGCTTTTCCCGATCTGTCGGTCAGCAATTCAGGCGTCCAGTACAGGGTGGTGCGCAGATCAGGTATCCTGCTTTGTTGATCGCCGCCTTGATATACAGGCGAATAAAATTCCCGCTGCAACTGCAATCCTTCATAGTCAATGGAAAGAAGTGCGGGATTAAGTTCAAAGCCATCGAACTTACCGTTATATGTTTCAAAACTGGCTATACCTGAAAAAATACGGGAACCGAATAAATAACGCCTCGGCACTACTTCCAGCTTCTTTACTTTGAGCGGATCGTAGGAAAAAATTTTATTATAATCACTAAGCGGCACCCCATCCAGCATCACAAGTATATTATCATGATATATCTGGCGTGTGGCATCGTCAAATATACTCATGTACAATTTACTGTTTCGCAACACTACATTAACCGCAATTACATATTCCCGAAGCACTTCCTCCATCGTAGTGAAGCGTTTGTAATCATCAAGCAAGTAGGCATACTCAGCACGCCCGAAAAAGGGAAGGGTATCCTGTAGCAGCGGTACGGTGAACTTGCGGATACTATCAGGCCGGTAAATATTTTGAGCCTGCATAGCTATACTCTTTTGCAACAAATCGTATTCACTTTTTTCCGGTAATGCAAAATAAGACAGGCCGGAAGAAGAAGAATCATCCGCAAACGGGCTATTAATATCTACCCGGTAATTGTTTTTGTTTTGTTCCCCCACCTGGGCGATTATTTCTCCCGGGCCATAATAGTTGCGTACCTCAAACTTCACCGATCCGGTGCTATCGCTTTGCGAAATATAAAAACCAAATGGCGCGGAAGGAACTGTCAGGAAACAATCAGCATTGGCAACCGCCATGCCGCTGGTAGTATTGATCACCTTTCCCGAAATGACATGCCCCCTGTATTCTGGTATAAACTTAAACGCAGCAACTGGACGATCATCCAGTATGCTATCCCAGCGAAAACGGCGCCAGCCATGGGTCAGCAACAGGTTATCCATCGCTTCATCAACACCTTCTTCATGAGAAAAATACCAGGCAGGTGATTCTATATTTCCCTTCAGATCAGATAGCAGAGAAAAATAATTAACGATGTTCATACCCCCTGCCTCCTGCAAAGAGTCCAGTTGATATACGGAAACAGAACAATTAGCCGCGTCAATATCCGTATTGCTTTTTAATAATACCGAAAGATCAACAGGTTGCCGGGCAGCATACACCTTCTTATTGCTTGTTATCTCAGCAGGTACAGGAGAAGACGGATGAATAAAAACTAACCGTTCACAAACTGGTTGCTGGTCTTTATTAAATAATGTTACGTGATTGACACCTTCTCCCAGCCTTACTTTATCAATATAAAATACCAGTTCATTATTATAGGAAATATACCGCTGCGCTGAGAACTTTATTGATTGCGGGTTGTGAGCAAGTAAAAAAAGATCCTCTCCTGCCTGGTTTGTTTGCCTGGCTTTGGCCTGCACCACTACTTTCAGCCGGCCATCTTTATTATCAGTCACATTCATTACATAACCAAACGGTTCTGCCACCGGCAAGGCACGATGGATATATTTTCCTCCCGGCAATAAAATGATCGCTGTATAGCTTTTACCGGCTACTGGTTTAAAAGTAAAATGACCAATACCAAAACGATGCGGTGAGAATTGCAATATGGTATCTCCCGTATTATCTGTAACAATCCCTCTTGCATCAGTTCCTTTACCATTTTTACCTGTAATACGGAATGCTATTGTCGTTTCAATACCTTCTACTAAATGCCCGCCTTCCGGAAAAAATGTTGCTTCAGCAGCAGGAGCGTCGCCGGATGAACTGCTCACAGCCGTCCTGACCGTATTAACAACACTTATTTTTTTCTCAAAGAAGATTTCATTACCGGCATTTTTCATCCAGTTGGTATATGCCTTTAAAGTATAGTAATCAGAATTAAGTGTAAGCGGCAGATAGAAAGAACCGTTGCCTCCATTATCTGCCAGCGGAATTTTTGCCTGCAGCACTGCTTTATTATTCCGGTCAAGGATTTCTACATACGCCACTTTGCTTACATGGATAGGCTGATGACTTCCACCGTCAACATAATATATTTTAAACCATACTATTTCCCCCGCTATATAAAAATCTTTATCTGAATGCAGGTATATTTTCTCCCGCAAATAAAGCTGGTTATATTTCTCTAAGCGTTGTGCTATGTTTTTAAAAAGACCATCCTGTGCATGACTTTGGCAAATCATAAAAACCGCCATGACTAATAAAACAGAACGGAAAGAAAAACTGATTCTCGGCATACTTAATTATATTATAAACCCGATACGGTAATATTACTATTGAAGGTGATCACCAGTAAGAAGGCCGGATCACGGACGCTCCTCTTTTAGTACAATCAACACAGCTGGGATAAGAACTCAGGTAACCCCTGATAAAACCAACAAACACGGCCTGGTAAGGCGACAAGTATTCACTCAAATAAGCGTCACGGATACTGGCGGGATTATTGGCAACCTCGATACTTGGGCAATTTTGCTCAAATCCCCAGAGAGGCAGCTCCGAGTTTGAAATAAATATCCGTTTTTCAGCAACCGAAGAAGCACTTACATAACCAATAACAGGCTCTGCCGGATTAGTGATACATTGAATATTTCCTCTTGTTTCTGATGGTTGCGCGTCAAAGATGGTACCCAGGCTTTCCGTATTTCTTTTCATCAGTTCGTAAAATTCATACCCTTTTTTATCCAATGCGTATTGCCTGAGCAGGATACTGTACCTGACAGATAACTTTTCATCATGGTTTGCAATAAAATTGACAGGCGCCTCAGCAATAATATCAGATTGCAGCCGCGCAGACGATGACAGTAAGATACTCTTTGAATAATTATATTTCCACCCCTGAAATACCAGTTCCGCCGGCGTTCTATTCCGCACTATTCCGCCTGTATATATATAAGTGGAATAATAATACGACGTGATCTCCCATGTTTCATCATAGTCCCACCGGTAGTAGCGTGTATTACCAGAAGCATCGTGTGTGTTAACGTACAGGCGCACTCCCTCATCATTCCGCTTCCATCCTATGCTGTCAATAGGAGGGGTTGACCGGGCTTTTACATATTCTGACAGGTACTCTTTTCCATCAGTGGTGCGTATCCTCAGCCGGTACTCACTATTCAATACCAGGTTAAGATTGGGAGATGAATAAATACCTCCACCGGTTTGTGCTAATGGCCGGGTGCTGTTATCTCTTCCTTCTACTGTTACCTGTGCATTTAGTACTCCCCTGAACCCCGTGCTATCAAGTTTTGTTGTCCTGGAAATACTAACAGAAGCTGGCCCCCCGGTATTTAATACACCTTCTACTACCAGGTACGAACTGGCAGATGATATTACATCCGGCTCATACGTTTCTTTACAGGAAAAACCTGCTGCAACAAGAATACATGCGATAAAGTATCTGCATTTTATCATAGCTAAAAACGAATATTATAATTAATAAAAGGAATGACACTTCCGAAAATCGAAAGTTTATACCCGTTTACAAACCCGTTCTCAGAAACAAAATATACTGAATAGGGATTTTTTCTTCCAAGCAGGTTGTAGAGCCCTATAGTCCATGAGTTATGTGTCTTCTGGTGTTCCTTATGATTGCCTTCTATATTCATAGAAAAATCTGTACGCATATAATCAGGTATGCGGTAAGCATTGCGGTCCGAATACAATACCCGCTCCGAACCTCCATAGTAGTAACGGCCGACAGGCAGCGTAATAGGCCGGCCGGTACTATAGGTAGAATTCAGCGAGACGCTGAAACGATGGTTTACCCGGAATGTACCGGTAAATGTAACATCCTGCGGTTTATCATAATTAGCTGGATAATAATCACCTTCATTAACAAGTGTAGCAGGATCATTACCCGCGGATTTGAGAAGGATACGTGAATACGTATAACTGATCCAACCGTTCAGTTTACCGCCTGGTTTTTTTATAAGAACTTCCACCCCATATGCTTTTCCTTTTGTATTGATCACTTCCGTTTCAATAGTATGGTTCATGACGAGTGTAGCTCCCGGTTTATAATCAAGATAATCCCGGATACGTTTATAATACACTTCTACTGATGTTTCGATCGTATTCGATTTAAGGTTTTTATAAAACCCAAGTGATACCTGGTCACCCTGCTGCGGTTTAATATTGGGATCACTTAACTTCCATATATCTGTAGGGGCGATGGCGGTCGTGTTGGAAAGCATGTGTATGTATTGCCGCTGCGAATTGTAACCAGCCTTTACTGAGAAGTTATTGGAGAATGCATAACGTACCGAAAGCCTGATCTCCGGCCCCATATATGTTTTGATGAATTTTCCCTTACTATAATCTTTGGTTTCAATAACATTGACGGAAGATACCGGTAAACCCGGTGCATAATAGTTTACCTGCTGCGGGCCGAGATAGTTATAGATCGAATAACGTATGCCTGTTTGCAGGGATAGTTTATTAGTCGGATTGAACCTGTGTGTAATATAAATGCCGCTTTCCAACGCCTTTTCCGGTTCTACTTCATTATGGGTCACCTCGGAATTGCCGCCTTTTGGATCTAATGAGCCGGGTTGCAATTTATACAACAGGGTGCTGAAACCAAAATCGAATGAATGCTGCTGGTTTTTATAATACACAAAATTTGCTTTCGCATATACCTGGCGGATATCAAACCTGAGCGTAAAGGCATTTACCTGGTTGTCGGCGCTGAATACTTTATACCTGTATTGATCTGATCCGGCAATAAACATGGCGCTTAGTTTACTGTTGAAATTTTTCTTCCATTTCACATTCATATTGCGGTTGCTGTATCCGTAGGTGGTGTCGCTGTTGAGTGCAAACTGGTCATTACTAAAATAACCGGTAAAATATAATTGGCTGGAACTGTCAATACGATGGCTGATACCAACATTGATATCCTGGAAAGATGCTTTACTGTTTTTATATTCCTCCGGTAATAAACCAAGCAGCCAGTTGGCATAGGTAGTACGTCCCCCAAAAATGAAAGAGGTGCGGTCTTTTATAATGGGGCCTTCCACGTTCACCCGGCTGGTAATAATGCCGAGTCCGGCTGAGCCTGTAATTTTTTTCTTATTGCCTTCCCGGCTGCTGATGTCCAGTACAGAAGCTAAACGGCCACCAAACTTTGCAGGAATGCTGCTTTTATACAGCTCTATATCTTTTATTACTTCAGGATTAAATGCGGAAAACATTCCGAAGAAATGAGAAGGGTTGTAAATGTTAGCGTCATTAAATAATATCAGGTTCTGATCCGCTGACCCTCCACGCACATTAAAACCTGTACTGGCTTCTCCTACTGTTTTAACGCCAGGCAATGTTGTTATCACACGCAATACATCGGCTTCACCAAATAATGACGGCACCCGGCGAATACTTTCAATATTAAGCCGTTCAACTCCCATTTGTACCTGCGTAATATTAGCTGTCTTTTTTGCAGACACCACTACCTCCTTCAATGTCGTGACCTGTTCAGGAACATCAACATCCATTTTACCGTCAGTATATACCATCAGTTGGAGATGGGTATCCTTCATACCTATCGCCAGTATATTCAGGATGTGTTTACCCGCAGGAATAGTAAGTGAATAATATCCGTATCCGTCCGTTGTGGTTGAATAGGTATTATTGACAAACACTGAAGCATTCACCAGTGGTTCGCCGGTTTTTGCATTACGTAGATTCCCGGTAACGATAGCGTTCCCCTTAATCACATTTGTTTTTGTTCCTATTTCGTATAGCTTGTTCGCGGAAGCTATTTTGACAGCTCTTTTCGTTTGTAATCCGTAATCAGCAACCGTATCCTTAGCCGGATCAGCAGGCAGACTTATTGTTGGTGAAAAAAAGCCTGAAGGCAAAGTGGTAACGAGCTTTATTCCTTTTGTTATAAAGACCCTGTTCATTTTATCAACAGAAAATTGCAAGCCGGTATTTTTCAAAGCCTTTTCCAGCACCTGTTGCAGTAGCTCATCTTTGACGGAAAAGGAAACAAATAATGAATCTGTTTGCAGCTGATCATAATAAAAAAAATAAGGACTTTGTGCTTCTATACGTTGAAAGAATTCCTTAAGAGTGATGTTCTCAAACTGACCGCTAATCATAATGGTCTTACCCTCCTGCGCCCCGCAGCGGATCAATAACATAAAAAAACAAATACCAAAGAAAAGCTTTTTCATGCTACGGATATATTTGATTATAGTATGCTGTAAGACTAACAATAACCCGTTCCACATTTTTTTTATACCGTAACTTTAACCGGCTCCGGTATTGCTGTACTTCCTTCCGTTTATCTTCCAGCGCATTCAGCAAAGTCTTCAGTTTTTTAACCGGGTAATACCTGTTCTCTTTATAAATAAAAAAACATTCCTGGAAAGAAACTTTCTTTCCACTGCCATGCCATCTATTTTTTCTTCCAGTAATTTGATCCTTTTGGCATAGACAATCGCCCTGCCCTGTGTGAGGCGCTGGTAGAACCCTTTTTTAATACCATTGTTTTCCTTCAGATATACAAAGGTTTGCCCCTGGAATGAAAATTCATTTACCCTTTCTCCAAATAATACTACTGCAACTCCATTAGGATGCTTTACAGTTACTTCATCCTGGTATATGTCATACATAATTTGCACGTTACGATACCAGAAACCATCATAATAGACTGATCCCGTAAGCCAGTTTTTTGAAAGATAAAACGCATGATCCTGGATAGTAGCAGGATAGCCATAAAACTGCCGGCCATTGTAAAGAGAAGATAACGTCTCCTGCTGGCTGGAATAATAGATATTTACCAGGCTGTCTTCCATTGCCTGCGAAGTCCTGTTCAATGAATCAAGTGCCTGTCCCGACGCATGTAGTGAAGAAAGGAAAAATAAAAACCCTGCTAATTTTCGCATGAAGCCATTCGTTATAGAATCTAAATATAATGAAAACAGGGCTTATGGAGATTTCAAAATAATTTAAAAGATATAATCACTATGGAATAAAGGAAAATAAAAGTTCAGGATCATTGATATCCCGGTCTATAAAAAGCTTGAGCCTTTATTAAAGTAGATGCCTAAAACTGTCTTCAATGAAAAAGTTGCTCCGTCTTACAGATATCACATTAAAAATAAGTTGCTTATGTTTTCGCCATTCTACCTGATCTTCCTGCATATAAAATTTACAACTGGTGACAGTGACCCTGTCATGAGAAAGAACCAGATAAAGTAAAGTCACTTTTAATACTACTCATTCTTGTTTCCATACTCACTGATCAGCTCAGCTACCAATGCCGTCCATCCTGTTTGATGGCTGGCACCAAGACCCTTCCCCGTGTTTCCATGAAAGTATTCATAGAATAATACAAGGTGTTCATTACCCGGCTGTTTATAAAACCAGCTATAATCACCATATAAACGACGATTCCCTTCCGCGTCCTTTTCAAATAAACTGATCACCCGCTTCGTCAATCCATCTGCTATTTGTGACAGGTTCATTTTATTGCCGGAACCTGTTGGGTATTCCACCAGTAATGTATCCCCATAAAACTCTCCGTATTTGCGGATAGACTGAATGATCAGGAAATTAATGGGCATCCACACAGGGCCCCGCCAGTTCGAGTTGCCGCCAAACATATCTGAGGTAGAATCTCCGGGATCATACCTTATAGTATAGGTATTCCCTTCCACCACTACGGAATACGGGTTTTTGTCATGATACTTTGACAAAGCCCTTATACCACCTTCTGACAAAAAACCTTCTTCATCCAGTAAGCGTTTCAGCAGGTTGATCAATCTTTCTTTAGGTACCAGTGATAATAATATTTCTTCGTCATTGCTTCTTTCTTCGTTGGGCCAGAATTTATTATTCTTCTTCCGGTAATTCTCAAACCATGTCATCCGCTTTCTGAAATCCGTCAGGTGATCCATCGCTTTTTTGCTGATCGTGGACACAGCATATAATGAGGTAACACCTACCACTGACTGTATCCTGAGCGGTACCGGCTCCGCACCGGTAACGCATAATACATCATAAAAGAATTTATCCTCCTCGTTCCACAAACCGTGTTCATTCAGTGATTCTGCTATCAATACAAAGTGTTCGCAAAATTTAGTCACAGTATCTTCAAATGAACGGTCATGCATGGCGATCTCAATCGCTATATCCATCATGTCTAATGCATAGGTACCCATCCAGCTCGTACCATCAGCCTGCTCCAGTTGCATTTCACCGGGAAAATGAAAACTACGATTGAACACACCGATATTATCCAGGCCAAGAAAGCCTCCTTCAAAAATGTTGTTGCCGTTTATATCCTTTCGGTTGATCCACCATGTAAAATTGATCAGCAGCTTATGAAATATTTTTTTCAGGAAATCAATATCACCTGTTCCTGTTTGTTTCTTTTCAATATTATATACCTGCATAGCCGCCCATGCCTGCACGGGGGGGTTCACATCGCTGAAGTTCCATTCATAAGAAGGCAACTGACCATCAGGTTTCATATACCATTCCCGCATTACCAGCAATAACTGGTGCTTGGCAAAAGTCGGATCTACCACCGCCATAGATATACACTGAAAAGCCAGGTCCCAGGCTGCATACCAGGGATACTCCCATTTGTCCGGCATTAAAACGATGTCCTGGTTCTTCAGGTGCTTCCAGTCATTATTACGCCCCGACATTTTTGAAAGACTAACCGGCGTAATACCATCACTGGTGCTCAGCCATTCTTCCACATCAAAATGATAATATTGTTTGCTCCATAAAATACCCGCCAGCGCCTGCCGCTGTATTTGCGCCATCTCTTCGCTCATCCCTTTAGGCAAAATAGCTGAATAAAAATCATCCGCTTCCTGCTTGCGTACTTTGAATATATCCTTGAATGTATTGGGAAATGGATGATCCACCCATTTATTATTGAGGCGGCAATAAATCGTTTTGGTAGCGCCGCCATTCACCTTCATCTTATATACAGGTGAGAATTTTGTTCCTGTTTTCTTTTTGGAAAGTTCAGCAACGTTCTTTCCGTTAATGATCGCATCATGAAAAGCATCTTTTACAAAGATCGTTTCATTGGGCACACCCGATATCACTTCTGTATTGGTCTCGTTTTCTGTAAAAAAACTTTTGTCCGGCGGCTGATAATAAAAATAATAATCACCCAGTCTTTCATGCTCGGCCCTTACTGTTGTTTTATTCACATAACTGATCAGAGGCTTTTCCTTAAAGCTTCCCTGGTTCCAGCGGTTATAAAACCATAAAGCAGGCAGTACCGTGATCTCAGCGGCCCTCGTGTAGCGGTTGGTTATATCAATTTGTATAAATATATCCTGTGCACCCTGTTTGGCGTACGTGACCTTGACATCAAAATACTGGTTCTTTGTAAATACGCCTGTATCCAATATCTCATATTCAGGATCCAGTTTACCTCTTTTCTGATTTTCTTCTCTTAACTGGGTATAAGGAAAAGCCTGCTGGGGGTATTTGTACAAATACTCCATGTAATAATGCGTGGGAAGATTGTCAAGATAATAGTATAACTCTTTTACATCCTCTCCATGATTTCCCTGCGGGTTACTGAGTCCGAATAATCTTTCTTTTAATATAGGATCATTGCCATTCCATAAAGAGATACAAAAACAAAGATTGCCAAAGAAATCGGAGATACCGGCCAACCCGTCTTCACCCCACAGGTAGGCACGGCTATGAGAATGGTCGAACGGGAAATAATGCCACGCATCGCCGTTAGGACTATAATCTTCGCGTACGGTACCCCATTGCCGTTCGCTTAGGTAAGGACCCCATTGCGCTAATGGAACTGTTTTAGTGGAATTTACTGCCAGTCGCTGATGTTCTGCTGTCATGAATATATTGGATTTATCGTATATCACCGGCAAGCAATAGTAGTTAGAATAGTGAAGATAAATAATACGAATGAATTAGTTACTGGTGAAACATCATTGATATTTCTTTACCAGGTCAACCAGTATTTTTTTATCCGCTTCATTGATCGTTTTTGATGAATCGGCCTGGACAAAATGCAGCTTAAATGATTGAATAGCGTTAGCGGGATTTTTAATATCATACCCGATTATCCGCAGTGCCTGCATTTCATTAAAACCATCCGGGATAGTAATAGCTGTTGTATCATACCAAAACCCGTATCCATTTTGTGCCAGTTTTTGCCAGGGAAAATTCCTGTTAGGATCAACTTTGCGTCCCGGAGCAACATCTGCATGTCCCACAAAATTGGCTGCCGGTATAGAATAAGCCCTTTTTAATCGCCCGAGTAATTCTATCACACTGTTAATTTGCTCATCCGTGAAAGGCTCAAAACCATTATTATCAATCTCAATGCCAATGCTGCTGCTGTTGAGGTCAGTAGCATTGCCCCACCTGCTCACACCCGCATGATGAGCTCTCAGCAGGTCATTGAGCATGTGGTGAACGGTTCCATCCTTACACACCACATAATGTGCGCTGACCTGTGTTCTTGCCAAAGTGAACGTTTTCAATGTTTGATCGCAACTGTTCTGCGCCGTATGATGGATCACCACGAAATTGGGCCGCCGCATACTGAAGTTGGTAGTCCCGGCCCAGGAAGAAGCATAGTTTAATCCTGTGGAATCAGCTACCGGGTATTCCCGCAATAGTTTGGCGTATTCCTTTACTTGTTTTTTATATACTTTATTGGTGGTGGTATATGGGTTGCGGGCACAACTATTAATTATGATCATAGTTCCAATAAAAAAAACAAGGCGCAGTAAATCCTTCATATAACAAAAGTATGCTTATCTGAAAAAGGGTATCGCAAAAATACGCCTGCGATCAACATTATTAACAACTGGTGTATCTTCATAAAAAATACTGTATGGCTGCGCATTTTGGAATGATCGGATTAGGAACCATGGGAAGTAACCTGGTAATGAATGTAGCCGATCATGGCTTTGAAGCCTGCGGGTATGATCGTGATCCGGCCCAGCAAAAAAGATTAATGGAAGAAGCGAAGGGAAAAACAGTTACTACCGCCGCAACACTTCCTGAGTTTATACAGGCTTTGCAAACACCACGCATCATTATGTTACTGGTTCCTGCTGGTAAAATTGTAGATACCGTATTAAGCGATCTTATGCCATTAGTACAAAAAGGAGACATTGTCATTGATGGGGGTAATTCTCATTTTGTGGATACGGAAAGACGTTTCTTGCAATTACAAAACTCAGGTGTGCATTTTATCGGTATGGGTGTAAGTGGTGGTGAAGAAGGTGCCAGGTTTGGGCCCAGCCTGATGCCGGGCGGAAACAAAGAAAGTTATGAATTGATAAAACCTATTGTGGAATCCATTGCTGCCAAAAGTGATGAAGGCGCTTGTGTATCTTTTATGGGCAACAGTGCAGCCGGTCATTATACCAAGATGGTGCATAATGGTATTGAATATGCCATGATGCAGCTGATCAGTGAAGTATATGGTATTTTAAAGAATGTAGGTCAGTTTAATAATGCTGAATTACATCAATTGTTTTCTGCATGGAATAAATCAGCATTACAATCTTTCTTAATTGAAATAACAGCCGATGTTTTTTTGAAAAAAGATGGCGATACCCCGGTTGACCTCGTAGATATGATACTGGATAAAGCTAAACAAAAAGGTACTGGTATGTGGACGAGCCAAAGCGCTATGGACCTGAATGTACCCATTCCTGTCATTGATGCAGCAGTCAGCATGAGATATCTTTCTGCATTGAAAGATGAAAGAGTAAAAAATTCAAAATTCTATTCATTCAGCACTGAAAAGAATTCCATTACTAAAGAAGAACTGGCATCCGCCTGCAAAAACGCATTGCATTTCGGATTTTTATTATCATATGGACAGGGATTGCAATTACTGGGTGTGGCTTCAGCTCAATATAATTATAATATAAACATCAGTGAAGTTGTTCGGGTATGGAAAGGCGGGTGTATTATACGTTCTGTTTTACTAAACGATCTTCGCAAGGCTTACCAGCAGGACAATGCATTATCCAATATCATTTCATCTCCTGTCTTCCAGCCTTTATTCAGCCAGTTAAGAAAAGATGTTGCGCTGGTATTGAAAACAGCAATGGATAACGGTCTTCCTGCAGCTTCGCTGGGTGCATCGCTCCATTATTTTGATGCGTATATTACCAATCGCCTGCCTGCCAACCTTATCCAGGCGCAACGTGATTATTTCGGCGCACATACCTATGAACGCATTGACAAAACCGGGGTATTCCATACAGAATGGGAAGGCAAGCCTCCTGTTGTTACCTCCGCACAGAAACCAAAGGAAGAATAAAAGATATTAACATGAAAGCAAAAGAAACACCACCTGCCAACATCGTGATCTTCGGAGGAAAGGGAGACCTGGCCTGGCGAAAACTGATCCCGGCCTTTTATAATTTATTTATCAGCGGCTACCTGCCGGAGCAATTCGCTATTTATGGCGTTCACTATGAAAAAATGGAAGAGAAAAAATATGAAGCCCATTTACTGGAAGGGATCAATACATTTTCCCGCACCGGTAAAGCCAATAAAGAGCAGTGGAAAAAATTCGCTGCACGGGTTTTCTTTTTTGAAGGAGATTTTACCGCTGAAGATACATTCAGGCGATTATCTGGTACACTAAGTGCAAATGATAAAGAATGGAAAAGCCGGGCCGTCCGTTTATTTTATTATTCAGTATCGCCGCGTTTCATTGAACCCATTTCTTTGTTCCTGGCAAAATTTGAGCTGGCCAATGATACGGGTTCCGACAGGATAGTAATAGAAAAGCCTTTTGGCAGTGACCTGCATACAGCGAAGGAATTAAACCAACTGCTGACAAAACATTTTAAAGAAAAACAGATCTACCGGATAGATCATTATCTCGGTAAAGAAACGGTACAGAACCTGATGGCTTTTCGTTTCGCCAACATAGTATATGAATCTATCTGGAACCATAATTATATTGAACATGTCCAGATTACCGTTGCTGAAAACATTGGCGTAGGAGGACGTGGTAATTACTATGAACAGGCCGGCGCTTTAAAAGACATGATACAAAATCATTTGCTGCAATTGCTTTGTGTAACGGCGATGGAACCGCCTGTTTCACTGGATGCGGAAGATATCCGTAATAAAAAAGTAGATGTATTGAAATCCGTGCGGCCCCTGACTAAAGCCGATATGAGAAAAAATGTAGTCAGGGGGCAATATGGTGAAGGAACTGTCAATGGTAAAAAACAGCCCGCTTACCGGGAAGAAAAAAACGTAAACCCGAAATCAACTACTGAAACATTCATCTCTCTTAAATTATTTGTTGACAACTGGCGCTGGCAAAACGTACCTTTTTATTTACGAACTGGTAAATGTTTGGAAAAAAGCACTTCGCTGATCGTAATACAGTTCAAACCGGTACCGTATAATTTGTTTGGAAATAAAATAATATCAGATCCTCGTCCCAACCAGCTTATCATTAGCATTCAGCCGGAAATGGAAACCACGTTATTGTTTCATGCAAAAGAACCCGGGGTAAAGATGGTAATCAAACCTGTTGAAATGGATTTCACTTACAAAGAAAGCTATGACGCGCCGGTGCCGGAAGCGTACGAAACTTTATTACTGGAAATACTGGAAGGAGATGCAGCTATGTTCATGCGGGCTGACCAGGTAGAAGCAGCATGGAAGGTGGTAACACCAATTATGGAAGCATGGAAAAAAGAACCTGTTCCCCGTTTTCCCAACTACGAACCCGGAAGCTGGGGACCTAAAGCAGCGGAAGTGTTGATACAACCACAGGGTTGTTCATGGACATTATTACCAGAGAACGGTATCACTAAAAACACGATCAGGAAAAAATAAAATGAAAAGCGTTCCGCAAAAAACTGTATGGAAAGACTATGAAACGATGTGTATCGCTGCTGCGCATTGCTTTGTGGCTGCCTGCCACCAGGCTATTGCTAAAAATGGAAAGTTTGTTGTTGCACTATCCGGTGGCAATACACCAGAAAAATTATATGAGCTGCTGGCTTCACCGGCATTCAGTACAAATATCCCCTGGAAAAAAGTATTCCTGTTCTGGAGTGATGAACGCTTTGTAATACATACTTCGCCGGAGAGTAATTATAATATGGCAAAGAAAAGTTTGCTGGATCATATTGATATTCCTCCAAAGAATGTTTTTCCTGTACCCGTCACCGGCGACCCGGAACAATGCGCACGGCAATACGAGGCGACCATAAAAAAGTTCTTTAACAATACACAGGCTGCGTTTGACTGGTTGCTGTTAGGTACAGGCGATGACGGGCATACTGCGTCTCTTTTCCCGCATACCCCTGCATTAATAGAGAACAGGAGATTAATAAAACAAGTATGGCTGAAAGAAAAGCAGGCATGGAGAATTACTTTTACCTACCCGCTGATTAATAAAGCGAAACAGATTATCGTGCTGGTATCGGGTAAAGAAAAAAAACCAGTGGTAAATGCTGTATTCAATAAACCGGCAAAAAAGATATACCCTGTTCAATATGTGAACGCGGAAAGATCATTATGGATAATAGATAAAGCAACCCTGGGTTAAAAATAGTTATTCCCTCCATCCGGGTTTACCACTTTTATTTTTTGATCAACTTAACGGACTCTTTTTTTGTTAGTGGCTTTTACCCATTTATCCTTTTCACATTTCGGGCAATGATGCCTGTTTACAGGTTTTAGTTGCGCCGGGTACCCGCAAAACACACAGGCGTAATGATCCGGTTCCTTTATTACAGTAACCTGTTTATCTAAGGCGCCGGGTAAAACAGGAAGACCATATTTCACATCTTTATCCTCGTAATAAAACACACTGATACTTCCATTAGTTTCAATAATAGCCTGCTCCACCTGCCCAAGATGAGATATTCCATAATTTCTTAATTCAGCAAAAAACTCTTCCTGTCCTAAAGGTTCTTTAGCGAAATTATTGATAGCAAACTGGCCATCTTCTATTAAACACACTGGTTTCCCCTCAACAAGATGTTCAACCTTTTTATTCCTGCCTACCAACTTGGTGACGAATATGTAGAGGCTGATCACAATAGTGAAAACGATCAATGCCGGCAACAGACCAACATCTTTATAAAACATGGGATCACCGGCTGCAGAACCAAGGCCAATAATGACTACCAGTTCGAATACTGATAATTGCTTAACACCGCGTTTACCCAATATGCTAAGACCAATAAGGATAACAGCGAACATAAAGAAAGTACGGAACGCTACTTCAACAAGAAAACTCCAGTCTTCACTACCCAATAAAAAATCCTTCCAGTTCAATTTAAGAAAATTCATGATTACATATTTCTGCGATATTGGCCTCCTACTTCATATAAAGCATGAGTGATCTGCCCCAGTGAACAATATTTTACCGTTTCCATTAACTCTGCAAACAGGTTGCCATTATTGACAGCAACTGATTTTAATCGTTTCAACATTTTCTCCGATATGCTTTCATTTCTTTTCCAGAATGTTCTCAGGTTAGTAATCTGCAATTCTTTTTCCTCCTTAGTGCTCCTGATCACTTCACCCGGGATAATTGTTGGACTTCCTTTTTTATTGAGAAAAGTGTTTACACCAATCAATGGTAATTCACCTGTATGTTTCTGGTGTTCGTAGTACAGGCTTTCTTCCTGGATTTTGTTTCGCTGATACATTCTTTCCATAGCGCCTAATACTCCGCCACGGTCTGTTAAACGATCAAACTCTGCCAATACTGCTTCTTCAACCAGGTCGGTCATTTCTTCAATAAGAAAAGAACCCTGGTTGGGGTTTTCATTTTTAGCTGTTCCCAGTTCACGGTTAATGATCAACTGTATCGCCATAGCGCGGCGTACACTTTCTTCCGTTGGTGTTGTTATCGCTTCGTCATACGCATTTGTATGAAGTGAATTGCAATTGTCATAAATGGCATACAAAGCCTGTAGTGTTGTTCTGATATCATTAAAGTCTATTTCCTGTGCATGCAAGCTTCTGCCTGATGTCTGAATATGGTATTTCAGCATCTGGCTGCGTTTGTTGGCTTTATATTTATACTTCATGGCTTTCGCCCATATTCTTCTTGCCACACGTCCTATTACACTATACTCGGGATCCATTCCATTGCTGAAGAAAAAAGAAAGATTGGGTGCAAAGTCATCAATGTTCATTCCGCGGCTGAGGTAATACTCTACATACGTAAAGCCATTGGACAATGTAAACGCTAATTGAGTAATGGGGTTTGCCCCTGCTTCAGCAATATGATAACCACTTATTGATACACTGTAAAAATTACGAACATTGTTCTCAATAAAATATTCCTGTACATCACCCATGAGTTTCAAAGCAAACTCTGTAGAAAAAATACAGGTATTCTGTGCCTGGTCTTCTTTTAAAATATCAGCCTGTACTGTTCCTCTTACTTGTGTTAAAGCTTCCGCTTTTATTTTTTCATATATTTCTTTGGATAACACATCCGACCCGGATAAACCAAGTAAGCGTAAACCCAATCCATCATTGCCGGCAGGCAATGCCCCCCTCAGTCCAGCTTTTAACGGTATTACCGGATTACCATCTGTACCGATATATTTTGGCAAATCAGCCGGTTTATATTTTGCTTCAATGATCTTATTGACTTCTTCTTTTAAATTATTCTTCAGAATATATTTTTCACATTGCTGATCAATGGCCGCATTCATAAAGAAAGCCAGCAACATGGGCGCCGGGCCATTGATGGTCATACTCACGGAAGTTCTGGGATCGCAGAGATCAAAACCACTATATAGCTTCTTTGCATCATCAACTGTAGCAATACTTACACCGCTGTTACCTACCTTTCCATAAATATCCGGGCGTGAATCCGGGTCTTCTCCATATAACGTCACACTATCGAATGCTGTTGACAATCTTCTGGCAGGCTGATCAACTGATACATAATGAAACCGTCTATTGGTCCTTTCTGGGCCGCCTTCGCCTGCAAACATCCGGGTCGGATCTTCGCCTTCTCTTTTTAATGGAAATACCCCGGCTGTAAATGGAAAATGACCCGGAACGTTTTCCTGCGCCTGCCATTTTAATATATCACCCCAGTCTTTATATTTTGGTAAAACAACCCTTGGAATTCTTGTTCCGCTGAGGCTTTTGCTGAACATCGGTTGTTTGATCACTTTGTCACGAACCGTGTATTCATAAAAATCTTTTTGGTATTCTTTTAGTTTCTCCTGCCAGTTATTAATGAGTTTACGGCTGACGGGAGTTAGCTGGTCTGTATAGAAACTGATTTGCTGTTGAAGAGCCTCTAAAAGAGAAGCCCCCCTGCCTCCGACACTCGGCGGAGGGATCTTAGAGTCTGCATTTTGCAGAATCTCTGACACACCGTGAAGTTGATATAGCTTGGTTGCTATAGCAGCCTGGTCTTTTACCAATTGATCATAGCTGCGATTATTTTCACTTATCTCACTCAAATAACGTGTGCGATTGGATGGTATGATCGCCTGCGATACTTTCGCGGTATCAGCAAAATGATATTCTCCGAATTTGATATTTGTTTTGGTTTCAATTTTCTTTAATAGCAATTCAAATAAATGGTTTACTCCATCATCATTAAATTTACTGGCCATCGTACCGGCTATGGGCAGTTCATCATCTTTTGCTGACCATAAACCATGATTGCGTTTGTATTGCTTACGAACATCTGCTAATGCATCTAATGCACCTGCTTTATCAAACTTATTGATACAAACGAGATCCGCATAGTCCAGCATATTGATCTTCTCCAATTGTGAAGCAGCGCCATACTCCGGTGTCATCACATACATACTCACATCACAATGATCCAGTATAGAAGCATCGCTTTGCCCCACCCCGGCGGATTCTAAAATAACCAAATCATATCCTGCGCCCCTGCAGATGTCAATCGCTTCCTGCACATGGGAACTCAATGCTGTATTATCATCCCGTGTAGCCAGGCTGCGCATATATGCTCTTGGGTGAGAAATAGAGTTCATTCGTATCCTGTCGCCCAATAATGCACCGCCTGTTTTTTTCTTGGACGGATCAACAGAAATAACGGCGATGGTTTTATCCAAAAAATTGGTGAGAAACCTGCGAACGATCTCATCCGTTACAGATGATTTTCCTGCGCCACCGGTACCTGTGATGCCAAGTACGGGGCCCCTGCCTCCGCCGGTTGACGGAGGGTTCTGGGAAGAACCTGATATTGTCAACAATTCTTTTAATTGCAACGTATAGTCTTTCCCGTTTTCTGCTAATGATATTAATCTTCCAATACGTCTTATATCTTTTACTTCATCTAATGGCAATTTTCCATTCCAATTTGAGGGTTCTAAAATCCCCCCTTCGGGGGGTGGGGCGGCTGTAGTTCTTATCACTTCCTCGATCATTCCCTCAAGCCCAAGTTTTCTTCCATCATCCGGAGAATAAATTTTAGTAATGCCATACCTGTGCAGTTCATCTATTTCATCAGGCAAAATAGTACCGCCACCCCCGCCAAATATTTTAATATGCCCGCAACCATTTTCTTCCAGCAGGTCTTTCATGTATTTAAAAAATTCTACATGCCCGCCCTGGTAACTGGTAATGGCAATACCCTGCACATCTTCTTCGATAGCCGTCTCTACAATTTCTTTTACCGACCGGTTGTGGCCCAGGTGAATAATCTCCGCTCCCTTGCTTTGCATGATGCGGCGCATGATATTAATAGCAGCATCATGGCCGTCGAATAGGCTGGCGGCAGTGACAATACGAACTTTATTAACCGGTGAATAACCCATAGATAAAAATTTCTCAACAACAAAAGTAATAAAATAGCACCGTTACAAACAGGTGTTAGCGCAGTAAGATGATATTCCCCTGGAATGTATTGTCTGGCTGATTTATCCTTTTCTTTCTACTTTTGGCGGCTATATGGTAAAACCCTGCCTGATAATAATATTTAATCACCGGTACGACAAGAATATCCCGGTATTGAAAAAGATCTATTCATCCCGGTTCACGCATATTTACTTTTTAGTTCCTTTTTATGATGGCGCCGATCCTGATGTGATTCCCGTGTATGAAAGTTCTAATTTTTTTCAATCCTACTTTGCCCAGGGGTATCACCGGTTTTTCCGGGAAGACTTCAGCCATTACATTTTTACCGGGGATGATTGCCTGCTGAATCCCCTGGTTAATGAAACTAACTTCCTGCAACAATCAGGGTTACCTGAGAAAACCGATCTTATTTCTGGTTTTATAGAGCTGCATACATTAACGGGAAGACCCTGGTGGCATACCCATAAAGCTGTTGATTTCTTTAATAACCGGAAAGGCGCCGAGATAAAAAGAGAACTGCCATCCCGGGAAGAAGCTGTAAAAAAATTCAACCAGCATGGCATGGATGTACAGCCATTGAGTAAAGAAAATATTTTTGGTACTCAAACGCCCCCGGATAAAAAATGGTGGCAATACTGGCTGTTTAAACAATATCACCTTCAGTATAAATGGAAGTCCTACAAAAAGAATGGAAAAATAGAATTACCCTATCCTGTAGCAGGTTCTTATTCAGATGTACTGATCGTGACCAAAGAAAGTATTTATAATTTCTGCCGCTATTGCGGTATCATGGCTGCTGCAGGGTTATTTGTCGAATTAGCCATTCCAACAGCTTTATTATTGTCATCACAAAAAATAATGCAGGAAAAAGATATACGACTGAACGGCAAAGCCCTCTGGTCGGCAGAAGAAGTAGAAGCTGTGGAAAAAACATTTAATAAATCACTTTCACAATTGATGTCAGGTTTTCCTGCCGGTCAATTATATTATCATCCCGTTAAACTGTCGAAATGGAACAACGACCTGTAAAGAAATTCATCGTCATCACCAGCATATTCAAACCCACTGAGGCTATAGAAAAATTCTCAGCGCTGAAAGACTACCATTTGGTAGTAGTAGGTGATAAAAAAACTCCCGCTGACTGGCACTATGATAACTGCACTTATTTAAATACAGATGCGCAGATCGCTTTGTCTTCTTCATTAGCCAATGCCATTCCTTACAATCACTATGGCAGAAAAATGACAGGCTATGTTTATGCCATGCAACAGGGAGCGGATATCATTATTGATACGGATGATGATAACATTCCCTATACCGGCTGGAACTTCCCTTCATTTGAAGGAAACTTTCTTTCATCCAAAAACGATCTGGGCTGGGTAAATATTTATCATCACTTCAGCGAACAACCGATCTGGCCCAGGGGTCTCCCATTGAGAAACATTAATGACAGCCGGGATAAACTGCAATGGCAAAAAGAAAAAACCAACCAGCGTATTGGTATCTGGCAGGGCCTTGCCGACGAAGACCCGGATGTGGACGCTATCTATCGTCTCACCTCCAACACACCCTGTATTTTTCAAAAGAAAGAACCGGTAGTACTGGAGAAAGGAACTGTTTGTCCATTCAATTCGCAAAACACGGCGATACAAAAAGAGTTATTCCCGCTGCTCTTCCTTCCTTCCTTTGTTACATTTCGCTTTACCGATATTTTACGGGGCATCATCGCCCAGCCTGTTCTCTGGCAGCATGGCTTCAGGCTCGGTTTTACAGAAGCTACCGTAGTTCAAAAACGGAATGAACACGACTACTTTAAAGATTTTGAAAGTGAAGTTCCCATGTACCTGCATACAGAAAAATCGCTGGAGGCTGTACGTAAAGCCACCAGTAATGTTTCGGTAGCTGATAATCTATATAACGCCTATGAAGCCCTGCTAAAAATTAACGTAGTGGAAGAAAGAGAAATGAACGTGCTGAAAGAATGGCTGAAACTATTTTGATACATTTGCGCTATGCAGACATTGATCGAAGCTGTAAAAAATCTATATACCGGATGGAAAGGCGTTGAACCCGTAGCTGTGGACGTATTGCCTATTTCCGGAAGTGAAAGGCGTTACTTCCGTGTACACGAAAAAGAAGGCTCTGTTATAGGTACTTATGGCGCTAATATTAAAGAGAACGAGTCCTTCATTTATTTCTCTGAGAATTTTCATAAAAAGAACCTGGCTGTTCCCGAAATATACGCTGTAAGCGATGACAGGATGTTTTACCTGCAGGAAGACTTTGGCGATGTTTCTCTACTGAATTGCCTGGAAGCAGGTGGCTTTACCCCACCTGTTTATGAACTATTCAAAAAAAGTTTAACGGTACTCGCTAACCTGCAGGTGAAAGGAGATAAAGGTCTTGACTATAAGCGATGCCTGACCAATAAAGAGTTTGGCAAGGAAGCTATCATGGCCGACCTGCTTTATTTTAAATATTATTTCCTGGATGCATTGCGCAAGCCGTATGATAAACAAAAACTGATCAAAGATTTTGAAGCATTAAGCAATTATCTTACCCACACGGAATATAAATATTTTATGTTCCGGGATTTTCAAAGCCGGAACATATTTGTAACTCCCTCCCCCGGGGAGGGTTTGGGCCAGGCCGTTCATTTTATAGATTACCAGGGTGGCATGAGAGGCGCCCCACAATATGATGTAGCCAGTATGCTATGGCAGGCAAGGGCTAATCTTCCGGATGAATGGAAAGAAAAACTGCTGATAGATTATATGAATGCGTTTGAAGAATTGATTGGCGCCCCCATGGATAAAATGATCTTTCGGGGCCAGTATAACGGGTATGTACTGATACGTTTACTCCAGGTACTCGGCGCTTATGGCTTTCGTGGTTTATTTGAACGTAAGGCGCAGTTTCTTACCGCCATCCCATTAGGATTACGCAACCTGAAAGAGTTTTTTAAAAATCAAAGCTTAGGCATTGCTGTACCGGAATTTCGTAAGGTTCTTGATCTGTGCGTAGCAGATGAGGTCATTCAGCAGTTCACTCCTACACAGGCCACTGAAAGCACTCCTTTATTAATAAAGATATCCAGTTTCTCTTATCGTAAAGCAATCCCTGTTGATGAAACGGAGAATGGCGGAGGATTTGTATTTGATTGCCGGGGCATTTTAAATCCAGGCCGGATAGACAGTATGAAAACACAAACGGGTCGTGATAAAGAAGTAAAAGATTTTTTAGAGCAGCAAACGAAAATGCCGGATTTCCTGAACAGTGTTTTTGATATTGTTGATATGACGGTGGAAGAATACATTAAAAGAGATTTTGAAAGTTTGATGATTAGTTTTGGCTGCACCGGAGGTCAACACAGAAGTGTATATGCCGCTGATGCCATGGCAAGGCATTTAAGAAATAAATTTAAAGTGAAGATCGAATTACGACATATGGTACAGGATGAAAAAAACTGGAGTAATCCTCTCCCGGCCAGGCAATGAAAGCAATGATCTTCAGTGCCGGCCTCGGCACAAGGTTTAAACCATGGACTGATTCACATCCTAAAGCGTTAGCATTAGTCAACGGCAAGTCATTGCTTCAACGAAATGTGGAATACCTGCAGCAATATGGAATAAAAGATGTGATCGTCAACATTCATCATTTTGCTGACCAGGTAATTGATGCGATAAAGAAAAACAAGGGATGGGGAAGCAATATCATCATCAGCGATGAAACCGATATAGTACTGGAAACAGGCGGTGGTTTATTAAAAGCAAAAGACCTGTTTACTCCCGGCGAAAAATTTATTACCTGCAACGTTGACATCCTTACTAATCTTGACATCAATAAACTGGTTGCTTTTCATGAATTACATAAGCCTCTTATCTCATTCGGTATCACCAGCCGGAAAACATCCCGTTATTTTTTATTTGATGAAAATAACCGGCTTTGTGGCTGGAGAAATACTAAAACAGCAGAAGAGAAAATAGTATTATCGGCTGATGTATTGATTCAAAAAGCATATAGCTGTGTCGTAGTTTTTGAATACGATATTTTCAAACTCATGCCTTTTACAGGAAAGTTTTCATTGACCGATGTATATTTAATCCTGGCAAAAGAACACCCCATTCTTGGCTATGATCACAGCGGTGACAAATTAGTTGATGTGGGTAAAACCGATAGTGTCGCCACTGCGGAATCGTTATTTCCCGGGTAACCCTGGTTTTTCCCTGCCATTTATCACAAATATTTTCAAATACCCGCCATCAGGTATTACCAACGCTGCTATTTATTATAAATTACATATTCGTTTATCAATGACTCAATATGAAAAAAATTGTTCCTGGTTTTTGGTGTTTGCTATTGGTTGCCGTTTCATCTGCACAATCCACTTACGATGCCAAAGAAGCTTTTAATCCGCAATTTTATCCTTACCCGGGGAATGAATTTCGCAGCGCCAGCGGTGAGCCTGGACCTAAATACTGGCAAAACCGTGCAGATTATAAGATCAGTTGTACACTGGATACCGCACTGCATACTGTAACAGGCGATATGGCACTTACTTATACTAACAACAGTCCTGATAACATGAAGTTCCTGTGGCTGCAACTGGATCAGAACATTTACAAAGAAGATTCCCGTGGATCGGCTACTACTACACAAACAGGGGGCCGATGGGCTAATAGCGAGTTTACGAATGGTGATGTGATCAAGTCTGTTTCGGTTGAATACAATGGAAAAAAATATACGCCCAAATATATTATTAGCGATACACGTATGCAGGTTTGGTTACAGGATATATTGAAATCAACCGGGGGAAAGTTGACACTGTCTGTCCAGTTTCAATTTCAAGTACCTGAATATGGCACCGACAGAATGGGAAGATTGAATACAAAGAACGGATGGGTATATGAAATAGCCCAATGGTTTCCCCGTATGTGTGTATATGATGATATACAGGGATGGAATGTATTGCCGTATGTAGGCGCCGGGGAGTTTTATCTTGAATATGGTGATATAGAATATATGGTAACCGCGCCGTCTAATTTAATTGTAGTGGGATCAGGCGAATTACAGAACCCGCAGGATTGCTTTACCGCTGATCAGAATAAAAAATATAATGATGCAAAGAACAGTGATAAAACAATTGTGATACGCAGTGATAAAGACATAAACGATAAAAAAACACAACCTGCAAAAACTTCCTCCACCTGGAAGTTTAAAATCCTGAATACAAGAGATGTGGCCTGGGCGGCATCAAAAGCATTTGTACTGGATGCAGCACGTATCAATTTACCAGGTGGAAAAAAATCAATGGCGATAAGCGCCTACCCTGTTGAAAGCGCCAAAGACAGAAAAGGAAACGATTGGCGCCGTTCTACTGAAATGGTAAAGGGAGCTATTGAACATTATTCCGCTAAATGGTTTGAATTTCCTTATCCCGCTGCTACTAATGTAGCGGGTATTGTTGGTGGTATGGAATATCCCGGTATCGTCTTTTGCAGCTTTTCTTCCACGGGCAGTAGTTTATGGGGTGTCACGGATCATGAATTCGGCCATACCTGGTTCCCGATGATCGTAGGCAGCAATGAAAGAAAATACGCCTGGATGGATGAAGGCTTCAATACGTTTATCAATGACTTTTCTACCGATGCGTTCAATAAAGGTGAATTTGCCAGCCAGAGTTTCTTTGACGACCCAACTTCCCCCTTTATGGTAAGATATACATTTGGTGAAAAGATGGATGGTCTTTACACTATTCCCGATGCCATACAACAGGAAAACCTGCCAATAGCCGCCTATGACAAACCATCTATGATGCTGCATGCATTGCGTGATTTAGTTCTCGGCCCCGATCGTTTTGATGCCGCTTTTCGTGAATATATCAGCCGGTGGGCTTTCAAACATCCTACTCCCTGGGATTTCTTTCATACGATGGAGAATGCAGGGGGCGAAGATCTCAGCTGGTTCTGGAGAGGCTGGGTATTGAACACCTGGAAAATTGATCAGTCAGTAAAAGGAGTAAAGTATATAAAGAATATACCTGGAAACGGCGCTGACATCACATTGGAGAATATGGAAAAAATGGCTATGCCGGTAACGGTATTAATAAAAGAAGCCAATGGTAAAGAACATACCATCAACTTGCCGGTAGAGATATGGCAGCGTGGCGCTGAATGGACGTTTAGCGTACCCACTACCAGCGAGATCAAAGAAGTGGTGCTTGATCCTGGTAAAAAACTTCCTGACTGGAACAGGGATAATAATAAATGGAAGAAAGCATTTTGATGAACGCAGACTTGTCTTAAAAGACAAATAAGTCACGCAACGACGCTACGGCGCAAAGAGATAATTACTGAAAATGAAACGCTGGACCTTTGTATAGTTCCTGGAAAATGTATTTAAGATACTTTTTAAACATTCTCTTTTTTTAACTACTTCTTTACCCGTTTTTTTTACCACATTCAAAACCTACTTTTGCAAAAACGACTATATGGCCGGTGAAGTTCATTACCATGATTATTTGCAGCTGGATAAATTACTCAATGCGCAATTTCCTGAAAGTGACAAGCTTAATTTGCCCGCACATGATGAAATGCTTTTCATTGTCATTCACCAGGCCTATGAACTTTGGTTCAAACAACTGCACCATGAAGCGGATTCCATTGCCGTAATAATGGGCAAACCTTCTTTGAATGACAACTCGCCGGAACTTCAAACCGTAGTGCACAGATTAAACAGGATGGTAACAATACTGAGAGTATTGGTTCACCAGATAGACATCATGGAAACCATGACACCGATGGACTTCCTTGATTTTCGTGATATGCTTCGTCCGGCGTCTGGTTTTCAAAGCTGGCAGTTCAAAGAACTGGAAGCAAAGCTGGGATTGAAATTTGATCACCGACATGGAAAGGAGTATTACACAGCACAGTTAAAAAAAGAGCATGTGGATGTGATCAAAAAAGCAGAAGGAGACAGGTCTTTATTAGACTTATTGAATAGTTGGCTGGAGAGAATGCCTTTTTTTCATGAAGAAGAAAACTGGAAAAATTTTATCGTTCACAACATAACAGAGGGGCTTCATCCTTTCTGGTCAGAATACAGGTACCAGTATCAAAACAGTTTAGCAGAAGCAGAAAAAAATAATCTTGCAGCATTTGATGAAATGTTCATAAATACGGTGACCAATGAACAACGGATACTAACAACTGCCGCTACAAAGTCCGCTCTCTTCATCATGCTATACCGCGGCTACCCGATGCTGCAATTACCTTTTCAATTACTAAACGCCTTACTGGAAATTGATGAACAACTAAGCTCATGGCGGTATCGCCATATGAATATGGTGCATCGTATGATCGGTATGAGAATAGGAACCGGCGGCAGTACAGGGAAAGATTATTTAAAAGCAGCAGCAGACAAGCATTATATCTTTAAAGAGATCGCGCAATTGAACAGTTTTTTAATTGAAAGAAGAAAGCTTCCTGCCCTTCCCCCGGAAATAGAAAAACGCCTGGGATTTGTAGCCTTATAAATGAAAAGGCACAGCAGTTAAAAACCGCGTGCCTTTTACCGATAAACCGAAGATATATATTAGAAGGAATAACGAATTCCTAATCCGCCCCAGCTTCCTACGAATCCCCTGTTATCACCAAACTCAAAGGAGGGTTGCCAGTCAATTGATATATTGATAGGCGCAGCATTGAATTTATAATCAAGGCCAATAACGCCATCAATGCCAACAAATCCTCCATCACCATACTTAGTGTTATAAAAACCAATATGGGCGCCGGGTCCTATATACCATTTCAATCCTTGTGCTCCGGTAATATCTCCATGAATTTCGTATAAACCGGTAAAGCGGGCACCCTGGTTCCAGAAATAACCGATCAGTTCACCTGCATTCTTTCCGTCAAAAAAATGTTTTAAACTAATACCGGCCCCATCCCACACTTTTACACCGAGTGCTGTTTTGTAAGAAGAACTATTGATGCTTTTGCTTTGTGCCTGCGATACTAAAACCATGAAGAATGCTGCTGCTGATACAAGAACCTTTCTCATACAACTAATTTTATTTGGAATAATCAACCTGAATGGTGCTTTTTCCATTATCATGCCAAAATGAAAATAAAGAGGAAGAAAAGACCATTGTAATTAATTCATACACGGCCTTAGCAAAGTACAGGATGACAAATACAGTAATACTAGCAGTTGCCAGGGAAGTATAAAAATTTCCAATACTAAGTCATAAAAAAGCTGTGGTAATACTTGCCACAAATGTGTAAACACTTTCACAGGATGTATAAAATCCAATGGCGGTAGCGGTAATAAGTAGCCTGCGAACAAGATCGTTATTCATGCTTTGGCAATACTATTTGTGGCAGCTCCGGTTTTATAAAGGGTAACCGAGTTCTCTTTTCATCGCTGTTTTTCCCCGAATAGTCATTGCTGATTCCGGCCGTAAAATTCGCTACGCCTTCCAATTACGCCTCCAGGAACCCGAAAGCCAATCTCCTTTAAATGGACCGGAATAAGAACAGTTTTAGTAATTACCCTCCTAAGCTGAAGTTAATTTTTTTTTATTCCCTGAATAATAGAATAGATTGTACTGCCGTTTACCGTATTCATGTTGTATTTGTCATTTTTCTACAGATATATGATCGCAGACATCATTTTTCAGTAAAAACAATGCAGGCTGCAACAATTTTTTTTAGCAAGTATATACTTCTAATTGTTTTAGAATAAATAAAAACCAATACCTGTCCTTAGGTCTGCCGGATAAGGGTTTCGGCTTTGTTAATTCGAATTTTTTCCTTCACCTTTGCAAACAATAAATCCAATAACACAGAATGGGACTTTTTAACTGGTTTACACAAGAAATAGCAATTGATCTGGGTACCGCCAATACTCTTATAATACATAATGACGAGGTAGTAGTAAATGAGCCAAGCATTGTTGCCCTTAACCGTAACAATCCTAAAGAAGTGCTGGCAGTGGGCAAGCGGGCATTGATGATGCACGAGAAAACACATGAAAGCATCCGGACGGTTCGTCCGCTGAAAGATGGTGTGATAGCCGATTTCAATGCGGCTGAGCTGATGATACGTGAGCTGATCAAGCTGGTTTATCCCAAAAAACCCTTATTCCCCCCAAGCTGGCGGATGATGATATGCATTCCTTCTTCTATAACGGAGGTGGAAAAACGTGCCGTTCGCGATAGCGCCGAGCAAGCCGGGGCCAAAGAAGTCTATTTACTGCACGAACCTATGGCTGCTGCTTTAGGTATTGGTATTGATGTAGAGGAGCCGGTGGGCAATATGATCATTGATATTGGCGGTGGTACCACGGGCATCACGGTGATAGCCCTTGCCGGTATAGTTTGCGACCAGTCTATCCGTATAGCCGGTGATGAGTTCACTGCAGATATTATGGAAGCGCTTCGCCGTTATCATAGCTTGCTGATAGGTGAACGTACTGCTGAACAGATTAAAATACAGGTAGGCGCTGCAATGAAAGATCTTGAAAATCCACCAGAAGATATTCCTGTTAATGGGCGTGACCTGGTAACAGGTATCCCTAAGCAGATCATGGTAAGCTACCAGGAGATAGCCGAGGCGCTGGATAAAAGCATTTTCAAAATTGAAGAAGCGATCCTGAAAGCCCTGGAACAAACCCCTCCTGAACTGGCTGCTGATATTTATCGTCGTGGCTTATACCTGACGGGTGGAGGCGCTTTGCTGAGAGGTCTTGACAAAAGATTAAGCCAAAAGATCAAATTGCCTGTGCATGTAGCTGATGATCCGCTGAAAAGTGTTGTTCGTGGTACAGGGATTGCATTGAAAAATTATGACAAGTATCCGTTTGTAATGCGATAAAAACTGATGTAAGGTACAAGGAACAAGATACAAGGAGCAAGTGGTCTCCGCTCGTGCAAAATCTCTATCGAATGTAATGTCTTGAACCTTGTACCCTGAATCTTGTGCCTTTATAGATGCGTAATATATTTCTTTTCATCCGCCGTTATTTTACATTTCTTACTTTCCTGGTATTACAGGTAGTGTCGCTGTGGTTTTTATTTACGTATAACCGTTTTCACCGGGCCAAAGGCCTGGGAGTAGCCAACGAGGTAACAGGGTGGTTTAACTCAAAATATAATATGGCTGAAGATTTTCTTACCATGAAGGAAGAAAACAGGCGGGTACATAAAATGAATGATTCGCTGATGAACCTGCTGTCTGCGAATTTTCTAAAAACAGATACCACCACCCTTTTGGTCACAGACTCTGTACCGTTTGATACATTGGGTCATTACCGGCAATACCTCTATCGTACTGCACAAGTGGTGTACAATACGGTGAACGCAGAGAAAAATTATTTCCAGATCAATAAGGGTTCCAAAGACGGGGTAGCTGATTATATGGCCGTCCTTGGTTCTGACGGAAGCCTTGCCGGCACGGTATTAAATGTAAGTCAGAATTTTAGCGTAGTCATGAGCCTGCTTCATATACAGAATAAGGTGAGTGCATTGATGAAAAGAACAGGTAATGCTGGTAATGTTTTCTGGGATGGAAAAAACCCACACCTGCTTACCCTTACCGGGATTCCCAAAAGCGATTCAATATCCAAAGGAGATACGGTTATTACCGGCAATTATTCAGAGAGTATCCCACCGGGTAAAATGGTGGGTACTGTAGCGGAGATATCAAAAGATGAAGCAACCGGCTTTTATGTTTTAAGAATCAAACCTGCAGCCAATTTTCAGACCCTGCAGCAGGTTTTTGTAGTAGAAAATCTCCGGTACAAAGAGCAACATGCCCTCCTTGAACAAACCAAAAAAGAAATAGATAACCCAAAACAAACTAACCGGTGAGTGATCTTGTCAGAAATATTATCCGGTTTGCTGTATTCATTTTCCTGCAGGTATATGTGCTGAATAAAGTTCCCCACCTTCATCAGTACATCACCCCTTACCTGTATTACCTGTTTATTCTATGGCTGCCGTTTAGTGTTTCCCGCATGGGGCTTTTAATAGTAGGGTTTATTACCGGTATAACATTGGATTTTTTTATGATGACTCCCGGTCTTCACGCAGCAGCCTGCGTGCTGATCGCCTATTTCCGTCCTTTTATTATCAACATCCTGACGCCAAAAGACTCTTCAGAGTTTAACTACCGTGAGCCTTCACCCAAAGCACTCGGATGGACTCCCTACCTTATATATACTTTCGTACTCACCCTTTTTCATCATAGCTATATGGTACTGCTGGAGTGGCTTTCTTTTGGCAGTTTCCTGCATTTTTTGATCAAAGTGATAGCTACTACCGGTATCAGTATGCTGATGATCATTACTGCTGAACTTTTGTTTCCAAGAAGGCTGAAGTTTCGTACCAACACTTCGTAATTCGTCCCGGTTTACCGGGATCACTACCCGGGTCAGCTTCCTTCACTACTATTGCCATATTAGAAAACTTTCTTAAAACAAAATTTATTTCTCCTAACATTTGGAAACCGCCTTTTGTAATTCGTACTTTGTAGTTCGTTAATCAATTCCTCACTTCTTACTTTATACATCTGACTTCGTAGTTTCCTTATGCCTGTGTTTAACCAATCAAGAAGCCGTATTATACGTCTCATTTTTCTTATAGCTTTTATAGTTATTATCGCCCAATTATTTTACCTGCAGGTTATTTCCGGTAAGTACCAGCGCCTCGCCGATGAGAATGCGATCCTGAAAAAAGTGGTCTATCCTCCCCGCGGTTTGGTATTTGACAGAAAGAAAAAAGCCCTGTTGAATAATACGCTTGCTTATGACCTGATGGTGACCCCTTCCCAGGCAAAAGGAATAGATACCACTTATTTTTGCCGCCTGATGGAGATTGATACAGCGGAGTACCGCAAACGAATAATAGCCGCTATTATTAAAAACAAATCATTCCGTCCCTCGGTATTCGAAGCTTCACTTACAGCACAGAAATATGCCCGCATACAGGAAAATATGTGGCGTTTTGAAAGCGGCTTTTACATACAGGAAAGACCCATACGCTCTTACCCTTCCAATTGCGGAGCCAATATCGTTGGTTATATCGGGGAGGTGGACACCAATTATTTGAAAAGACATACCGGGGAAGGCTACCTCAGTGGCGACTATGCTGGTATGACGGGTATAGAAAGCAGTTATGAAAAAGCGTTGATGGGACAAAGAGGTATCCAGTATCTCATTAAGGATAATTTTAACCGTATCAAAGGCCCTTACGAAAATGGCACACTGGATGAAAAAGCGATAGCCGGCAATAATCTATATACGAGCCTGGATATAGATCTGCAATTGCTAGGCGAGAAACTAATGACCAATAAAGTGGGATCTATTGTAGCGATAGATCCGGCAACGGGCGGCATCATTTCCATGGTCAGCAGCCCCACTTACAATCCCAATTATCTTACCGGCTCTGAAAGAAGAAAAAATTTCTCCCAGCTTTACCAGGATCCGCAATTACCACTTTTGAACAGGGCGGTCAATGCTAACTATTCACCGGGTTCTACATTTAAAACGTTGCAGGCACTGGTCGGTTTGCATGAAGGCGTTATATCTACCACTACCACCTTTAGTTGTTCAGGCGCCTTTTATGGTTGTGGCAGTGCCAAACCCATGAAATGTCTTGATCCCGGAACCTTTTATCTAAAAACTGCGATCACCCATTCCTGTAATACTTATTTCGCCAACGTAATGCAACGTGTGATCAACAACCCTAAGTATCCAACTATGGATAGCAGTTTAAGAAACTGGGACAGGTACATGTATGCCTTTGGCCTGGGTCACCGGTTAGGTATAGATATACCTACTGAACAAACCGGTAATATTCCTACCCCGGAAGATTTCAATAAAATATATGGTAATGGCCGCTGGAATTTTTGCACTTACCGTTCAGTGAGTATCGGCCAGGGTGAAGTAAACACCACACCGCTGCAGGTGGCTAATGAAATGGCATATCTCGCTAATAAAGGCTGGTTTATCATCCCTCACATTGTTGACTCCATAGAAGGCGGGGACAAATTTGGCTTATTGGAAAAATATAAAAAAAGAAACGTACCGATTGATATACCCGATACTATCTTCTCCTCGGTACAGGATGGTATGCAGGGTGTAATGGAGAGTGGTACGGGCCGTGGCGCACAGGTGCCGGGTGTTATTATGTGTGGTAAAACAGGAACAGTAGAAAATTATTATCGTGGAGTAAAACAACCTAATCACTCTTTCTTCGCCGCTTTTGCACCGAGAGATAATCCTAAGATCGCTATCATGTGCGTGGTGGAAAACAGCGGGCGATTTGGAGGTACCTACGCCGCACCTATTGTAAGCCTGATGATCGAGAAATATCTTAATGATACTATTGCAGCCAACAGGATAGCATTGGAAGAAAGAATGACAAATACCAACCTTATCCCGCCATTGATGTTGCAAAAAATGCGTACAAGAGATTCCTTGATGCAGGTAAAAAGAGATTCGATGGAAAGAATAAAGACAGAGTTAATAGATTCATTGCAAATGCAGGAAACACCTGAAGACGGGATGAAACTTACACCGCAAAAAAATAATGTACCTAAAAGAAAAGTCCCTGCGGGCGACCCCAGCCGAACCAATATCATGATCAAACCGGATGACAGAAAACAACTGGTAAAAACCCGGGTAACCCCTGGCCTTAAAAATGATCTTGTATAATGAGCCAGCGCGACCCCGCCATATCAAAAGGAATTGACTGGAGTTTGATCTGGATATACTTTCTGTTGGTTACTATCGGGTTGCTGGCCATTTTCGGCGCTACGTATAAAGAAGGCGACCCGGTCATCCAAAGCTTTCTCAATTTTAAAACCGATTACAGCAAGCAATTTTATTTTTTTCTCGTAGCCCTTGTTCTTGGGTTGTTTACCCTTTTGACAGACAGTAAATTCTTTTCAGCTACCGCCAATATCTGGTACACAGCCGGAATAATTCTTTTATTACTGGTATTCCCGTTTCATACAAGAGTAAGTGGAACTGAATCTATCATTCGCATAGGTGGGTTTCAGTTTCAACCGGCAGAGTTTTGCAAAATCAGTGTGGCGCTGGCGTTGGCTAAATACCTGTCAAGACCTGATACCGATTTCACAAGAACCCGGTCACAACTGATTGCCGCTGCTATTACTATTTTTCCTGCTGCACTTACGATCATGCAAAAAGAAACGGGGCTCGCCCTTGTATTCTTTGCTTTCTTCCTGGTGATGTACCGGGAAGGTCTGCCTTCTGCTATTCTTGTAATAGGTTTTGCGGTAGGAGCATTAGTGATTGCTACGCTATTAGTAGAAAAAAACACGCTGGCCCTTGTACTTACCGGGCTGGCATTATTGCTGGCTTATTTAATGCGCAGGCAGATCAGCCGGGATCCATCATTTCATATTCAACTTCTCCTGCTCTGGGTAGTGTGTGTAGGAATACAGCGTTTCGGGGTGCCTTTCGTTTTCAAACATGTACTCAAGCTATACCAGGTAGAACGGATCTACAGCACTATTGGCAGGGAAGTGCCACAAGAATATATTGAAGTGCATGAAAAAGAAACAGATAATACTACCGGCAAGAAAAAAGATACTGATTACAATGTACGCCAATCCAAGATTGCCATTGGCAGTGGCGGCGTTATAGGCAAAGGGTTATTAAAAGGCACCCAGACCCGCTATGGTTTTGTTCCTGAACAACGTACAGATTTTATTTTTGATACCATAGCTGAAGGATTTGGTTTTGTTGGCAGTTTTATTTTGATGCTTATTTACCTGCTTTTATTATTCCGCATTGTAACGGTAGCTGAGAGACAGAGAAGTGTATTTAGCCGTTGTTACGGCTATGGCGTAGCAGCCGTATTCTTTTTTCATATTGCTATCAATGTCGCCATGACGGTAGGTTTGGCGCCGGTGATAGGTATTCCCCTGCCCTTTATCAGCTATGGTGGTACTTCACTATTAACTTTTACTATCCTTCTTTTCATCCTGGTACGACTGGATGCTGACCGGCACATGGTAATAAGATGATTGGGAAACTGACGGATTGTATTGCAACTTGCAATGATTAATAAATTTCCGCATGACAATCATCCCGCTTTCTGAAGGCACATTTACTATTGATAAAACAAAACTCTTCGTTCCTTTTGATGAAAGCAAAGACGAATTGCAGTCGAGATCAACGGGCAGCCTGCTGGTAGAGATACAGCCTTTTGTAGTGATAACCTCAAAAGATATATTGCTGCTGGATATGGGCCTGGGTTTTTCACAAAATGGGAAAATGCAGTTGCACCAGAATTTGATGAACGCGGGCATTAACCCTTCTGAAATCACCAAAGTTTTGCTTACTCACTTACATAAAGATCATGCAGGCGGAGTATCAGAAGATAGTGATCACCATACATTGAGTTTTCCCAGGGCTCTTTATTACCTGCAGGAAAGAGAGTTGAGTTTTGCTTTTGAAAAAGGTATCCCTTCTTTTATTCCTGGTGAACTAACCGCACTGAAAAATTCAAAACAGGTTGTATTCCTCAATAAAGAGGAGGGTTCCATTGATGCCAATATTACTTACCAGCTTACGGGCGCACATTCACCTTACCACCAGGTATTCTGGATAAAAGAAGACAATGAAACCATTTTTTTTGGTGGTGATGATGCGCCACAGTTGCAGCAAATGAAACACCGCTTCGTGGCCAAATATGATTTTGATGGAAAGAAAGCAATGGAATTAAGAAGAACATGGTGGGAACAGGGCCATCAGGAGAAATGGACGTTTTTGTTTTACCATGATGTAAAAAACCCGGTGTGGCGTTTTTATACCAATTATAAATCATAGATAGTCTGGTAAGCGTCTAAATAAAAAGGATAGCCCGTTAAATTAATAATGGCCTGGTTGGTAATCTTGTTTTGGATGATAGTCTTCATGGCTTCCGATAACTCATCAAGTGAATGATA
>JAATGJ010000078.1 GCA_015654695.1 Chitinophagales bacterium
GATGGCAGCAATTTCAGTGAGAAGATTTTTTTTAAACCTATCGCCCAGGCCTTTGCTTGAAACATTGTACCATTCAACGATACGTTTTATTTCCCGCAGCGATTCAGGGGAGTAAGCAACTTTAAAACGGGCATTACATTTTGTTTATCATTTTCAATGCCTGTTTTTCATCAACGAGCAACTCCGGGTGTTTGTTATATTTTTTAATGCGTTTACGAACTTCCTGTTTTTGCCATTCAGGAATATCAGCAGGTTCATCTTCTTGCAATACATCAATAAGCTGCTGCTTTTCCTTTTTAGGAAGTGCTTTAATTAAGTCAACTAGTTGGTTAAACTGCAGAGGGAGATATATGTTAGTAGTAGCGGGCATTTTTATGTTTTTTACTTATCAAAGTTAATAAAATATGGAAAGAAAGAAAAAGTATTGTTTAGTAAAAAAATGGCGGAAATTCAATGCCCTTACTTTTTTAAAGCTGAACAATATCGAAGTATTCAATGCTACAGGTACCAGCATAAAAAAAGATCGCATAAAGCGATCTGTTATCTTCAGATAGTTCAGGCTTTATAGCTTAATGAACTTCTGCTTTATACAACTGCCGTCTTCTTTTTTCCCTGATAAAAAATACATACCGGTCTTCAGCTTACTGATGTCTATCACCTGGAGTTTGGAAGAAATAAGTACCTGCATGACTATTTTGCCATTAACATCTGATACCGTCATAGTTTTACCGATCCAGCGAATATCATACGCCACATCCAGTTTCAGTTCATTTGCAGCCGGATTGGGATATACCTGCGGATGTAACCATTTCGGTAGTTCATCCGGTAAAGGCGATTCAGCCATCAATGGTTCACTTAAACCATAAGAAGATAAAATAGAATTACGGGAGCCTCCTGCTGCAAATAAAGTCCGCATCCTTGTTTTCTGACCTTCGGTAAAGAGATTGACACAGGCATCATTGGTATAATCCATGTAGTTCGTGTACATGTCGCCTGTTGATGTATTGCCACAGGATGTGCGAACACCGGAAGGGCAACCGGTAGTGTAGTTACCTTGTTTGGGTGTATCATCCACCAGGTCATCGCCGCAATAAGCATCACCCCAAATATGTTTAAGGCCAAGCCAATGTCCTACTTCGTGTACAGCCGTTTTACCCATCTCATACCCGGAAGAATTGTTTGTTCCGAAAACGGTATAATCAATGACCACACCATCTTTAATTGCAATACCACCCGGCAAGCTGGCATAGCCTGCAATTCTTTTCATGTTACAAACCCAGATATTAAGATAACTCTGTGGATCCCATGCATCATCACCGGTTTGTTCGGAAAACTTCATCTGATCTTCTGCCTGCCATTCAGCTACCGGTGTATATTTACGGATAATGCCTGATGTACTTCTTCTGCGTGGGTCAGATATAGCCAGTTGAAATTCTATTTCGCAATCGGCCGCGAGGGATTTGAAAGCTGAGGGAATAGCAGCCGTATCCGCATTTTTCTTCCGGAAACTTTTATTGAGCATATCTATCTGGCTGGATACAACCTGGTCGCTGATATTCTCACCTGACTGGTGGTAGAGTATATGAACAACAACAGGGATCCTGATGATTACTTGCTGCAATCTTGCTCCTGTCGCTGTCGTTCCTCTATTTATTTTTTGTTGCTGTATGAATGCTTCGATGCGGTTTACCTGGTCTGTTAAAGAGGGATCGCCGGCCATTTCTTTCTGCTGGTACACAGCAGTGGAACATGCACGTTGCGCAGCCAGTTGACCAATGGAAATGATCAATATAATAATCAGTATGAAGAAAGTCCGCATAGTTCCGGGATCATTACGAATTAAACAAAGCCTTACAGTATGCCTGTAATGGAGCATTCAGCGGAATTGGAAAAAATAAAATGATAATGGAGTTAAAGGGGCGATCCAGGGATACGATTATTGGGAACTTACCGGGAGACAATGTGGTAAGCTGTTCAAATGTAGTATTTAAATCCGCATTTTTACAACTTTTCGTATCGTATTTTCCCTATAAAAAACAGGCTGGCTTACACAACGTTTAACAGCATTGAGTTTGACCAACCCTTATTTTTGTAAAAAATTTTTAATGAGGCCTTTTTTTTATCTCGCAGCATTCATTTTCATAGCTTCCTGCAACAATGGGGATGATCCGGATGGTCCGGCGCCTGTTAAACCGGAAAGCCCGAAAGTTATCAGCTATTCCGTGATCAATATCTATCCGCATGATACATCTTCTTTTACAGAAGGTTTGCTGGTATACAAAGGCGACCTGTATGAAAGTACAGGGCCAAAGGGCAAATCCAAACTCATAAAACTTGACCTGGTAACAGGAAAACCCCTGAAAAGTATTGATCTTGATACCAATTATTTTGGGGAAGGCATCGCTATAGTTAATGATACCATTTACCAGCTTACCTACCAGGAAAAGGTGGGTTTTATGTATTCACTAAAAGATTTTAAAAAACTGGGAGAATTTTCCTTTGCCAGCGCCGAGGGCTGGGGCATGACCACCAATGGTAAAGAGATCATCGCCAGTGATGGTACCAGTAATCTCTATTTTTATCAACCCGGCACATTCCGCTTATTAAGAAGCCTGCCGGTAACTGAATCGGGCAGCCTTTCCTATAATGTAAACGAACTGGAATATATTGACGGTTTTATATATGCCAATCAATGGCAACAGCCCTATATATTAAAAATTGACCCGGTCAGCGGAGTGGTGGTTGGCAAAGTGGATATCAGCGATACCTGGAACCGGGTAAAAGCGAAAGATACTGAGCGCAGGTTTGATGTGCCCAATGGGATAGCCTATGACAGCGCTTCAAAAAAAATTTATATAACCGGAAAATACTGGCCTGAGTTGTACGAGATACAATTCAGCAAGTAACCTTAGTCATCAACCCGGGTTTACTTTCCGATAATATAGATAACAGAACTGCATTTTCTTACATCGCTTATTGCTTTCATATTAGAGCGAAGACCGTTCCATGCAGCAGCGATCCAGCTTGTTTTACCATGCCGGTATTTACTGCTTAAAAGGGAAATATAAAAACTATCATACCACATCGGCTTGTATTGTATGATTTTCAATCCGTGTTTCTCCATGAGCATTTGCACAGACCGGGGAGAAAAATGATACAAATGTCTTGGCACATCGTACGCCGCCCAGTATTGCTGATAAATTTTTGCGTCTAAGGACGTATAGTTAGGCACAGCTATCAGCATTTTACCATTCTCTTTTATTATGTTTTTCAACTGTTGTATATAGGCCGAAAGATCATGCACATGTTCCAATACATGCCACATGGTTATCGCATCAAAACTTCCCGGGGCTAACTGGTAAAA